>JALZDU010000025.1 GCA_030862405.1 Actinomycetota bacterium
GACGTTGCTGGTGACGCTCGGCTGCCCCCTGAGGGTCCAGCGCCAGCACCGCCCGAGCCAGCGCGGCCCGTAACTGGGCGATCGTCTGCGTCCCCGCGCGGGGCAACACCCGCGCCTCCAGCGTGCCCCGCTTCTCCGGTGGGAGCAGGTAACTGGTCTCGGTGATCGCCCGCGCCTTGAGCGCGTCGATCACTCCGGCCTCCCAGGCAGCCAGGGTGCAGGGCAGTTCCGCGGCCAAAGTCTCAGCCATCACCAACCGGTTAGCCGCAGTAGTCCGCGACAACCGCAACGCTAGGGCGATCTCATCCGCAGCGAACTCACTGGCCCGCGACGGGATATCCGAATTGGCCGCTAACGGGTGATCATCTGGGCGGCGATGGGCGAACTCCGCAAGCAACGCGGTCTGGCGCGCCCCGGCCCACGACGCCATCCGATCGAACGCGATGACACCCTCAATAAGATCGGTATCCGACAGCGCCGTAGGCACGGCGCCGGCTTGGCCCAATTCGACACCCAGCCATCCCGACGGCGTCCACGTCGACCACGGTGCCGGATCCACCGGCAGCTGATCCGGTGATGGCGGCATCTCGACCGGGGCGCCCGCGTCCACAGCGGCGGCGGCCCGCTGGTAACCGTCCAGGATCCGTTCGACAGAAGCATCCTCCGGCACAGCGGGTGGAATACTCAGCGTATCGAACATATGTTCGATACTAGCAGATGAGGGAGTAGCAGTAGCCCTTCCATTGCCAGTGTGTTATCCGCCACGGCCGAGTGATTTGGCAGTCGAGGAGATCGCCAGCCCGGGCCTGCACAGAGCGGGTCACACGACGATCCGCATCGGACGGCCGCGTCCGTCCGGATCGCCGCCCAATATCTGGGCGGCGCCAGCGGCGAACCGCTGCGCCGACCACGCAGCGGCCAGCGCGTCGAGCGCGTCGTCCAGACCGACACCGGTCGGTGCGCCAGCCAGTGCGGCGGGAACATTCACAGAGACCGATAGTGCATTGATGCGCTGCCAGGCTCCCGGCGCGCTCTTCTTCCGGGCGAAGTCGACCTCGGGAGCCATTGCCCGGAAGGACACCTCGGGGTGCACCTCCACCACCCACGGCGGTAGCGGCACCTCTTCCCACTGCCGGATCTTCGGCAGGATCCGCCAGGTGAAGATCGTCATGCCAGCTTCTCCCCGCGCCCGCAGCGCCTCGCCGGCCTCCCCGTGAGTGGCCGAGTGGAGCACCGCCCGGACCGGAGTGAGGAACACTGAGGAGGCCGCCCGGCCCAGCCACCGGCGGGCCTCCAGGTCACAAGCGCGCGGACCAAGTTCCGGCAGGCCGATGGGGACGTCGATGCCAACGGCCGCGCAGTCGCGGGTGTAATCCAGCACTGCGGCCGCGTTGGGAGCGATCTTCCAGGACACGATTCCGTCGCGCACGAGCGCAACCAGCCAACGTTCGCCCGCGCCGTCAACCCCGGCGATCACGCCGTGCGCGTTGCTCACCTGACCAGTCTGGGTCATGGCGTTCGGTGCCTACTCGTAGATTCCCTCGACCCGCCAGCGGCCCATCTCACAGGCCAGCAGTACCGCGAGGGGCTCCCCAGCGGGTTGGGCATCGAGCACCGCCTGCAGTCGCGCGCAGCGTCGACCTCTACTGGCTTCCCACCAGCGTTCCTCGACCAGCCAGGGCCCGGCCCAGGTCAACACCCGGCGTGGCGGGTTCCCGTCCATGGCAATCCGGTACGGGACACCGGTAAGCCTTCCACGCCCGCTCACCCCGACGACGTGTCCGGCATCGTCAAGCACCTCGGCAGCTAGCGGGCGGGTAGGCACTCGAGAGGGAGACGGCGCGGGCAACCGACCCGGCCAGGGAGGGTCCGCATCGCGCGCCGGAGTGGGGTCATCTCCCCAGGGCACCAGGCGCACCCGGTCAACCGGGCTGCGGCCACCTCCGAGCACGCCGGTGAGTACCGCCTCGGGTCCGAGCATTCCTTGCACCCGGACCAGCGCCCGGCCGGCTCGCTCGTCGTCCTCCCCCGACTCTCCCCACAACCCGCGCTGCAAAGCCTGCCCGCCGATCACCTCCTCCGGGATCAACTGCAGCAGCGTGATACCACCGAGACCTGCTTGCAGGGTCGAGGCGTCAGCCCTGCTAAGCCCCGACCCGCGGGAGGTCAGCCAGCCGTCCAACTGCCAGCGCACCCGATCGGCGATGCCGGATGCAGTCAGCGGCTCGGCGCAGCGCCACACCCGATGCAGCTCTTCTCCTGTCTCGGTACAGGCGCTGACCCCGAGCCGGACGCAGGCCAGGCCGCGGGAGGCCAGCGCAGCGTGCAGCTGCTCCGCGGGTTCCCGGGAGGCGAACGCTGCCGCATCGACCCGATCCACCGGCGGGTCCAGCCGGCGGGTGATGGCGAAGTCGACCGGCGGGTGACGGCAGGCCAGCGGGCGGTCGTCGAGGCCTTGGGCGAGCCGGTGCGCTCGCACCCCGGCAGCGCCGAACCGGGAGGCGACGTCGTCGACGGTCAGAGCGGCGAACGCACCGAGGGTGCGCAGACCGAGCCTGTGCAGCAGGTCCACCAGCGCGGCCCGATCAGCCCCGGTGGGAGGCTGGTTCAGCTCAGCGATGCCCAGGGTGGCGAGGAAGCGGGCCGATCCCTCCGGCGGCACCAGCAGCCCCCGGTGCGCGGCCAGGGTCGCGGCGAACAGGCCGTCGGCGATGCCGATCTGACATTCCACCCCTGCCCGCGTGGCGACCACATCGACGATCCGCTCGGCCACCGCGGGCTCACTGCCGAAATACCGGGTCGGGCCGCGGGCCGGCACCGCGACCAGTCCGGGGCGCACGACCTCCACCCCGGGTGCCAGGGCCTCGACCGCGGCGATCACCGGCTCGAACGCCCGGGCGTCCCGGTCCGGGTCATCGGCGAGCACGACCAGCTCTGGGCAGCGACCCTGCGCCTCACGGCGGCGTTGCCCGCGGCGCACCCCCTGTGCCCGAGCCGCCGCTGTGCAAGCCACCACTCGATTGGCGGCCACCACCGCCACCGGATTCTGCGCGGCCAAGCCCTCGGCGACCATTCCGGCCACCACGGGCCAGTCCGGGCACCAGACCACCACCACCCGGGAAGGCACCATCAGCCCACCGCCTTGATCCACGGAATCGAGCCCGCGAGCGTCTCCGCCACCGCACCGCCGGGACCGGGCAGCAACAAGTGGGCGGCGCGAGACCGGGCCGCCGCACCGCGGCCTACCACGCACACGACGACCTCGCGGCTGCGCAACCGCCCATGTCCAGCCTCGGCGCCGTGCCATGCCTCGACGCGGCAGTCCAGCTCGACGTCCGCGCCCGGCCATCGACCGAGTGGGAGCAGTACCGATCCCCGCTGCCGCGCCCTGGCCGCCAGGGACCGTCGCGCCCTGGAGGGCACCCGGTCCACCCCGGCCAGTGCTACCAGACCCACCCCGTCGAGCAGCGCCGCCGCCACTGGTGCGGGATCCGGCCCAGGCCGAGGGACCAGCGCCAACCGCTGCACCACCACGCCCGCCTCGGCCGCAGCCAGCACTCCGAGGTCGCCGACGCCGACCACCGCGGCCCAGACTCCCTGCGTGGTGGCCGCAGCCAGCAGCGCGAACAGCAACGCCGTCGAACCGTGCACCGCGACCACCGACCCCCGGCGCAGCCCACCACCGGGCAGCAGCGGCGCCAGCGGTTCGACCACCGGGAACGACGGCCGGCCGCCGGGGACATCGAGCCGGTCGACCAGCGCCGACGCGGGTGTAACCGGTACCTGCTGCAGTACGGACCCGACGCTCCCACCCGCCATCCGGCGACCTCCTCCACACGGTGGGGTGCGTGCCGGCGTCGAGTCGCTGGCAAGCCACACCCGGATCCGCTGCGGGGAAGACAGCGTCAACAACAGTATAGAACACATGTTCGATTATTCGAGCCGCTAGTTGCGAGTTCGACGCCGTCCTGATCGTGGAACCAGAACGGATCCTCGCCGACGGCCCACGCGGCGCGGCCGAGCTTTACGTCGCCCTCACCCGCGCCACCCAACGCCTCGGCGTCCTGCACCACGGCCTATTGCCGCAGGCCCTGACCGGACTCGCCGAAACCGGGACACCCGCCACGCCGGGCAGCAACGGTTGGCATAGCGATTCACGTACGGCCGGGCCTGAGCCAGAGCGTGAAGCTGGTCTCGTAGGGGAGTACGACGGCCTGGGCGCGTTCCCGGTCAGTGACGTGGGGGCGCAGGAGGTCGTCGACCGCGGCGTGGCCTGCCTCGCGACGCTAGCCTGGCTCGCCGCCAGCCGGACCGGCGCGCACACTCGGCCCCGTGGCGGGCTTTGACTGGATTTCCTTGTGCACCGACTACGGCGAGACCGACGGTTTCGTGGCCGTCTGCCACGGGGTCATTGCCCGGATCGCGCCCCATGCCCGGGTGCTGGACGTCACACACGCGGTCGCGCCGGGTGATGTGCGGCGCGGATCGGTATTGCTCGCCGACACACTGCCCTGGCTTCCGGCGGCGGTGCACGTCGCGGTCGTGGACCCTGGGGTCGGTACGGCCCGCCGCGGGATCGCCCTGGTCAGCGGTGACGCTGTGCTGGTCGGTCCGGATAACGGGCTGCTGATCCCGGCGGCACGGGTCCTGGGCGGGATGCGTGCGGCTTACGAGCTGATCGAACCCGCCTACCGGCTGGAGACGGTCAGTGCCACGTTCCACGGCCGCGACGTGTTCGCGCCGGCCGCCGCTTACCTGGCCGTTGGCGTGCCACCGGACGCGCTCGGCCCCGCAGTCGACCCCGCCTCGCTGGCCACCCTCCCGGTGCCGATGTGTCAGGTGGACGGCAGTCAGATCCGAGTCGAGGTGCTGACCGTGGACCACTTCGGCAACGTGGCGCTGGCCGCGGACGCGGCGGAACTGGCCGCGGTTGGACTGCAAATCGGGGCAACGGCGATCCTGCGGTGGTCTGCCGGCGTAGAGCCGGTACTGATCGGAAGGACCTTTGCAGACGTGGCGCAAGGAGAGCTCGTCCTGCTGGTCGACTCCGCCGGGCACCTCGCGGTGGCACTTCGCGGCGGCTCGGCGGCGCGCCGCACGGGCCTACACCCCGGCACCGTGGTCGAGATCACCCAACAACAGCGACAAGCATCCATGTGAGTG
Organism: Actinomycetota bacterium; assembly: GCA_030862405.1. Taxonomy (GTDB): domain Bacteria; phylum Actinomycetota; class Actinomycetes; order Mycobacteriales; family Pseudonocardiaceae. The sequence continues at coordinate 5,164 of JALZDU010000025.1, forward strand.
GGCGAGTGCCTACGACGACAAGCATCCGTGGCGGACGGGGCGGTGCGGTTAGTGCGTGAAGTGGCGGGTGCCGGTGAGGTAAAGGGTGGCGCCGGCAGCTTCCGCGGCGGCGATCACCTGGGGGTCGCGAACTGAACCTCCCGGATGCACCACGGCCCGAACCCCGGCGTCGAGCAGCACTTTCAGCCCGTCGGGGAACGGGAAGAACGCATCGGAGGCAGCCACCGAGTCGGTGGCCCGCTGGCCGGCTCGAATCACCGCGAGCCGAGCGGCGTCGACCCGGTTCACCTGCCCCATCCCGATGCCGACAGTGGCCTGGTCCGCGGCGAGCAGGATCGCGTTGGAGCGCACCGCACGGCAGGTCCGCCAGGCAAAGGCTAGGTCGGCCAGTGTCGGCCCGTCCGCTGGTGCGCCGGTGGCCAGGGTCCAGGACGCCGGATCGTCACCGGGAGCGTCGAGCGTGTCCCGGGTCTGCAGCAGTAGCCCCCCAGACAGCGCACGGAACTCGACACCGCCACGCTGGGGCGCCTTGGCCCGCAGCAACCGCACGTTCTTCTTGCGGGCCAGCACATCCAGGGCGCCCTCGGCATACGACGGCGCCAGCAGCACTTCGGTGAACACCTCGCTGACCTGCTCGGCCAGCTCGACGGTGACCTCGCGGTTGACCGCGATCACTCCCCCGAACGCGCTCACCGGGTCGCAGGCGTGCGCCCTGCGGTGGGCATCGGCGACGTCGCCGGCGCTGGACACTGCGATACCGCACGGATTGACGTGCTTGATGATCGCCACGCAGGCGATGTCGTGGTCATGCGCGGCCCGCCAGGCAGCGTCGGCATCAACGTAGTTGTTGTAGGACATCGCCTTGCCGTGCAGCTGCTCCGCGCCGGCTAGCCCCCCAGCTGCACGGTGGCTCCCGGTGTAGAGCGCGGCTCGCTGGTGCGGGTTCTCCCCGTAGCGCAATGCCGCCACCCGCTGCCAAGAGGCACCCACCCACGAGGGGAACCCGCCGTTCTCAGATGCCGACGATCCCATCCAGGACGCCACCGCGATGTCGTAGTCCGCGGTGTGCCGGAACGCCGCGACGGCCAGCGCCTGGCGCTGCTCCAGGGTGAAGCCACCGGCCCGGACCGCGTCCAGCACATCGGTGTAGGCGGCGGGGTTCACCACCACGGCCACCGAGGCGTGGTTTTTCGCCGCAGCTCGCACCATCGCCGGGCCACCGATATCGATCTGCTCGACGCACTCGTCGAAATTCGCCCCGGAGGCCACGGTGACCTGAAATGGATACAGGTTGACGACCAGGAGGTCGAATGGCTCGATGCCCAGATCGGTCAGCTGGGTCACGTGCTCGGGCTTGCGGCTGTCGGCGAGCAGCCCGGCGTGCACCCAAGGATGCAAGGTCTTGACCCGCCCGTCCAGGCACTCCGGGAAACCGGTGAGCTTCTCGACCGGGGTCACCGGAACGCCCGCGGCGGCGATCGTGGTCGCGGTCGAGCCAGTGGAGACGATCTGGACCCCGGCCTCGTGCAATCCCGCGGCCAGCTCCAGCAGTTCGCTCTTGTCCGAGACGCTCATCAGCGCCCGACGCACAGCCTTGCGAACCTCAGTGGTCACGGCAGCGAGACCTTTCGTCCGATGACAGTGCACCCACAGCGGACCAACTCGGCGACGACCTCCACCAGCATCCGCCGCTCCACGGCCTTGATCCTCTCGTGCAGCCGCTGCTCGGTGTCTTCGGGTAGCACCTCGACGGTCCGTTGAGCCAGGATCGGGCCGGTGTCCACGCCGGCGTCCACCAGGTGCATGGTCGCGCCGGTGACCCGCACTCCATGTGCCAGCGCGTCAGCCACCGGGTGCGGACCGGGGAACGCGGGCAGCAGCGCAGGATGGGTGTTCACGATGCGCCCACCGAAGCGCTCCAAGAACGCCGGGCCCAGGATTTTCATGAACCCGGCCGTGACGATCAGGTCTGGCCGGTGCTCGGCGACCGCCTCGGTGAGCGCGGCGTCCCAGGACACCCGGTCGGGATACTCGGCCAGTGCGACAACGAAGGTGGGCAGCCCGCAATCTGCGGCGCGCCGCAGTCCTGCGGCGCCGGCTCGGTCCGCGCCGACTGCCACAACCGACGCGGGGTAATCCGGCCCAGCGGCGTCCAGCAACGCCTGCAGCAGCGTCCCGGTGCCGGATACCAAGCCAACGACCCGGGTCGGAATCGGTAGGCGGAGCTGGTGCACGGGCAGCGCAGGCTCCTGGCGGCAGGGCGGATGGCGAGCACTCAGACTAGCGTGCCCCCATGGAGCTCGGATCGGCCTGGTTGAGGGATCCATCGTGGAGGTGGTGGGTCTGTGGGTCGCCGGCCCGGCGGCGGCTGTGTTCGAGCAGCGCGGGGTAGTCGGCAGCGATGCCTCCCAGGATGGTCTCGACGGCTCGCTCGATCGCTGCGTCGCTGGTGGGTGCGTGGCCGAACAACGTGCGGTAGTGGATAAGTGATCCGAGCAGGTCGAGCGTGAGCTCACGGTCGAGGTCCGCACGCAAGTCCCCTCGGGCGAGGGCGCGATCGAGTGTTTGCGCGACGGCGGCGCGCGGTGGGTCGAACAGCGTGGCCATGAAGTCCGCGCGGAGCTCGGACTCGCCCGCGCAGTCAGCGAGGAGGGGGCCGAGCACATCCGGGGGCATGCGTTGAAAAGCTGCCACGAAGACATTGATGCCGTCGGTGAGGTCGCACAATGTGCAGCCGGTGTCCGGCACTTGCGCCGCACCCAGGCGCCGGGCGAGCACCGCGAGGACGAGGTGCTGGCGCTTAGGCCAGCGGCGGCGGATCGCAGGCTTGGTGGTGCCGGCGCGGCGGGCGACCTCTTCGAGGGTGAACCGGCTGTAGCCCGAGTCGCCGAGTACAGCATCCGTGGCGTCGAGCACGGCGACGTCGATGGACGTGTTTCGCGGCCGACCAGCGCGCGCAGTCAGCACGGCGGGGTAGCGAAAGAGTGTCACAGCGCTATACTACATTCCGATCCGGAACGAAACGAAATAGGGTGCGACTTCGGCGCGCTCAGCGCAGCGACCGCACGACCAGGCACCGATGGAGACACAGATGTCGTCGAACATCGCGCCCGACACCGGCCCGAAGGCTGGCCGCCGGGAATGGATCGGCCTCGCCGTGCTGGCCCTACCCACGATGCTCATCGGTCTTGACATCACCGTGCTGCACCTGGCGGTGCCGCAGCTGAGCGTCGATCTCCAACCCAGCAGCTCCCAGCTGCTGTGGATCGTGGACATCTACGGGTTCCTGATCGCCGGGTTCCTACTGACGATGGGAACGCTGGGCGACCGAATCGGCCGCCGACGGCTGCTGCTTGTCGGCGCCACCGCCTTCGCCCTCGCTTCGGGGCTTGCCGCGTTCTCCTCGACCCCTGAGATGCTGATCGCGGCCCGCGCGCTGCTGGGCATTGCGGGGGCGACGCTGATGCCATCTACCCTGTCGTTGATCCGCAATATGTTCCTCGACGCGCAGCAGCGCACGGTCGCGATCTCGGCGTGGATGACAAGCCTGATGGCAGGCACCGCGATCGGCCCGCTGGTCGGGGGGGCGCTTTTGGCGCACTTCTGGTGGGGCTCGGTGTTCCTGCTGAGCATCCCGGTCATGGTGCTGTTGCTCGCGGCGGCACCGGTACTGCTGCCCGAGTACCGAAACCCCGGATCGGGTCGGGTGGACCCGAGCAGCGTCATCCTGTCCCTGGCTGCCATCCTGCCGGTGGTCTACGGCCTCAAGGAATCCGCCACACACGGCCTCGGGTGGCTACCCGCGCTGTCCATCGTGGTCGGCCTCACCACCGGCGCGCTCTTCATCCGTCGGCAACGCACGCTTGCCGATCCGATGCTCGACCTGCAACTGTTCGGCGACCGCGCTTTCAGCGCGTCAGTGACCACGCACTTGTTGTCCCTGTTCCTCGTGGCCGGGATCCAATACCTCATCGCGCAACATCTGCAGCTGGTGCTCGGACTGCGGCCCTTGCAGGCAGGGTTGTGGACCTTGCCCGCAGCCATCGGAGGGCTCGTGGGTGCGATGCTGGCCCCGGTCCTGATCCGAGCCGCCTCCCCGTCGGGGGTGATCACCGCCGGTCTGGTGACTGGAGCCGTCGGCTTGGGGATCCTCACCCAGATCGACGCGCACGCCGGCCTTCCGGTTCTGGTCGCCGGGTTCATCATCACGTCGTTCGCCGTCGGGTTGGTAACGGCCCTGACCACCGACCTGATCATCGGGTCAGCGCCTCCGGAACGGGCCGGGGCCGCGTCAGGGATCTCAGAGACCAGCGCCGAGCTCGGTATCGCGCTGGGCATCGCGGTACTGGGCAGTATCGGCACTGCCGTCTACCGCAACCAGGTTGCCGGCACTGTCCTGGCCGGCGTCCCGCCCGACGCGGCCCAAGCGACCCGGGAAACCCTAGGAGGCGCAGTGGCCGCGGCCAACCAGCTACCCGGCGAACGTGGCGTCGAGCTGCTCAACACCGCCCGCGAGGCGTTCACCCAAGGACTGCAAGTCAATGCCGGGCTCAGCGCCCTGGTCGCGATCGGCCTTGCCATCATGTCCGCGACCCTGCTGCGCCACGCGTCCACGCGCTGGAGTCCCCGCACAATGCAGTCAAGCGGCGTCTAGCGAACAATGAGTACTGGACTAACTGAACGATGACACCCTGGAGACTCCATGTCCGTCGAGCTGAATCACACGATCGTCGCAGCCCGCGACAAAAAAGCAGCCGCTGATTTCCTGGCCAGCATCCTGGGGCTGGAGGTCGGCGCTCCTTTCGGCCCGTTCCTTCCCGTCGAAACCAGCAACAGCGTCACTTTGGATTTCATGGACAGCGACGCGGACCAGATCGTCCCGCAGCACTACGCGTTCCTCGTGTCCGAAGAGGATTTCGATGCCATCTTCGCCCGTATCCAGCAGGCCGGTATTGCCTTCTACGCCGATCCCGCCCGCCATGAGGCCGGGCAGATCAACCACAACGATGGTGGCCGCGGCACATATTTTACGGACCCGAACGGGCACATTCTGGAGATCATCACCCGCCCGTACGGAAGCGGCGAGTGAGCTTGACGTGGTGAACGGTTCCTCGGCGTGGGCTGGACGTGACGAGTTGCTCGCGGAGGCGGCATACCGTGCGCGTCGATACGTCGACAGCGTGGACCACCGTCCGGTGGCGCCGGCACCCGCGGCGCTGGAGGGTCTGGATCGCTTCGATGAACCGCTGCCGGAAAACTCGTCGGATCCGCTTGAAACGCTGTCGTTACTGGATGAGGCCGGCTCGGACGCGACGGTGGCCACGACCGGTCCGCGGTATTTCGGGTTCGTCAACGGCGGTACGTTACCGATCGCATTGGCGTGCGGATGGCTTGGTATGGCGTGGGATCAAAACGCCGCTTTGCCGGTCATGAGTCCGGTGGCGGCCCGCCTGCATGAAGTCACTAGGAATTGGTTGGTTCAGTTGTTCGGGCTGCCATACACCAGTGAGGCCGCGTTCGTTACCGGGGCGACCATGGCCAACGTCACAGCACTGGCCGCCGCGCGTGATCACCAGCTCGCCCGCCTGGGTTGGGACGTGCAACGCCAAGGCCTGTCGGGAGCACCGCCGCTGACCGTGGTGGCCGGTGACCGGGCCCATTCCACGTTGTTCAAGGCACTGGGTTTGATCGGGCTGGGTCGGGATCGAGTACGCCGTGTCCCTGCTGATGGACAGGGACGGATGCGGGCTGAGTTACTTCCCCATGTCGAGGGACCGGTCATCGTGTGCGCCCAAGCAGGGGAGGTCAACACCGGGGCGTTTGACCCATTCCCGCAGATCGTGTCCTGGGCACGTGCACATGACGCGTGGCTGCACGTCGACGGTGCCTTCGGTCTGTGGGCGCTGGCCGACCCCACCCGTCAACACCTCGTGACCGGCCTGATCGAGGCCGACTCGTGGGCCACCGATGCACACAAGTGGCTCAATGTCACCTACGACAGCGGGATCGTGTTTGTTCGCAGCGCTGAACGCCTGCGCCGCAGTTTCGCCTCCGTCGCCGACTACCTGCCCCCGGACAACGGTTTCGAGGCGATGCATCACACGCCCCAGTCCTCACAGCGCACACGACAAATCGAGATATGGGCGGTACTTCGCTGCCTTGGCCGCACTGGAATAGCGAAGCTTGTGGAAAACGCCTGCCGGCAGGCCCGCCGGATCGGTGACGCGCTGGCCCGGGCAGGATTGGACATCCTCAACGAGGTGGTGCTCAACCAAGTCCTCGTTGTTGCCGGCTCCGATGAGGCCACCAACCGCCTCATCACTGCTGTCCAAACCGATGGCACCTGCTGGTGCGGACCCACCAACTGGGACGGGCGAATCGCGATGCGCATCAGCGTGTCGGGATGGAACACCACCGACGAAGACGCCGACCGCAGTATCGGCGCGATACTGCACTGCGCACGGCAGACCGGAGCGTTACCCGCACCTGGACATTGCTAATCCAGGCGCTGGTGGGGAACCTGGTGCTCTTCGGTGTCAGGCGGATCGTCCCCCGGCGGGCAGTCGGGTTCCGCCGGATGCACCTCGGTGTCCTCCTCGGCGCATGGCCCGTCATCCCCCTCGTCGGTCGTATTGGCCGGCGAGGGCGCAACCGGGATAGACAGCAGCGTGGCGGCGCAGCCGCCCAGCAACGTCGCGCCGAGCAGCGCGACCGCGAGGGACCCCGACGCAACGTCGACAGGATCGAACCTCGCTGAGCCCAACTGCCCACCGGCCAACGCCGCGCACACCGCGCTGCTGAGAGCCAGCACCGCGGCTGCCACCACGAGCACCCGGAGCCGCCCTACCAGGTCGGTGGCGGCAGCGACGCTACGGCGTCCCATCGCGGCCCCGGTCAGCAGGGGAATTGCGAGCACAACGCCCCACCACGGCTGCACCGGACCCTGCGGCAGCGCGGCAAGCAGTGGTAGCTCCGGTACCGGCGCTACCACCATCGCGACCGGGCTGACCGACAATGTCCCGATCGAGAAGCCGGATCCAGCCAGCCAGGACAGTCCAGCGATCGCCGCGTTGGGCAGGTACCCGATTGACACGAGGATCAGGCCGAAAGCGCTACCGGCATCAGAGCCCGACATCTGGAAGGCCTCCGGTGCGGACATGCCCAGACCTATCAGCACCACGGTCAGACCAGCGGCGAGCAGGACCGCCGAACCCCACGCGCCGATCACGAGGCCGGGTCGTACCCAACCGGGCGCCCGATGCAGCACCGCAGGCAACAATCCGCAGGGCCGGGCCAGGCCCACCCCGGCTGCGACGCCGGCGATCAGCGCGCACCAAACGGCGGCCTGGACGGGATCCGCGGTGATCGTCGCGGGGGTGGCCAACAGTGCCAGGCTGGTACCCGCAACGCCGTGGGTCCCCGCGATCGCTGCCGCCAGCCATCCGGCCTCGGCGGGTTGGTGAATTCTGGAACGGATCGCCGCTCCAGCCGCGCCGCGGGCGACCAGCGCACCGAGAAGCAGCGTGGGCAGCAACGGTAGGACACCGAGCGGGGACCCGTCGATGATCAGGGGGACGTGATGCGCGGCAAGCCATCCCACCGCACCCACCTGAGCCACCCGCGCCAGCACGCTCTCTGCGCCACTCGCGGCCCCACTCGCGAGACCGATCAACGCGAGCGCGGCGACGGCGGCGAGGTAGCCGACGAGGGCAGGCAAGCACGCAAGTCCAATCGTCGCGCCCCAGTGGGAACGGGTGCCCTCACCTACTGGACCAGTTACTGGACCGCGAGGGGACGCCGGCAACAGGACGCTCACGGCTGCCAGCTTTGCAGCCGGATGGTCCGGTGCTGAGGAGCATCAGACCGACGCGCCCCGATGCAACCGGATTGAGCGACTTATCCGGGCGTCCGAGTTGGTGACGTTTTAAGGTCCCGTCAGCCCGGGTTTGCGGTACTTGAAGGCCACCGCACTGCACACGTGCGGCAGTGTCAGGACAGCGACTTCATGATCTCACGCATGAGCTCCGCGGTTTCGCTCGGTGTCTTGCCGACCTGAACACCGGCGGCCTCGAGAGCTTCTTTTTTGGCCTCGGCCGTGCCTGTGGAGCCGGACACGATCGCACCCGCATGGCCCATGGTCTTGCCTTCAGGAGCGGTGAAGCCTGCGACGTAACCGATCACCGGTTTGGTGATGTTGGCTTTGATGTAGTCGGCGGCGCGTTCCTCGGCGTCCCCGCCGATCTCCCCGATCATCACCACCGCCGCGGTGTCGGGATCGTCTTGGAAGGCCTGCAGGGCGTCGATATGGGTGGTTCCGATGACCGGGTCACCACCGATTCCCACGCAAGTGGAGAAGCCGATATCGCGCAGCTCGAACATCATCTGATAGGTCAGGGTGCCCGACTTGGACACCAGACCGATCTTGCCGGGACCGGTGATGTCGGCCGGGATGATGCCCGCATTCGACGCGCCTGGGCTGATCACCCCGGGACAGTTGGGGCCGACGATGCGGGTCCGCACTGCAGTGGCTGCCAGACCGGACGCGCCGCCGTGAGCGCAGAACGTGGCGGTGTCATGCACCGGGATCCCCTCGGTGATCACCACGACCAGGCCGATGCCAGCGTCGATCGCCTCGATGACCGCGGTCTTGGCAAAGCGCGGGGGCACGAAGATGACGCTCACGTCCGCGCCGGTAGCACCCATCGCGCCGGCAACCGAGCCGAACACCGGAAGTACCGCACCCTGGAAGTCGACCGCCTGACCCGCCTTAGCCGGGGTGACCCCGCCGACGACCTGGCTCCCCGCATCCAGCATCCGCTGGGTGTGCTTGCGCCCCTCCGAACCGGTCATCCCCTGGACGATGATCTTCGAGTCCTTGGTCAGGAAGATTGCCACGGTCAGGCTCCCTGGGCAAAGGTCGATGCGGCTACCTCGGCGGCCCGGTCTGCCGCGGCGTCCATCGTGTCGACCATAGTGACGAGCGGATGGGCTGCTTGCGCGAGGATCCGGCGGCCTTGCTCAACGTTATTGCCGTCCAACCGGACCACCAGCGGCTTGGTAGCCGCCGCACCAAGAATGTTCAGTGCCTGCACGATGCCGGTGGCCACCTGGTCGCACGCCGTGATCCCGCCGAAGACGTTGACGAATACCGACCGTACGTCGGGGTCACCGAGGATGATGTCGAGCCCGTCGGCCATGACCTGAGCGTTCGCACCGCCGCCGATATCGAGGAAGTTCGCCGGTTTCATCCCACCGTGCGCCTGGCCCGCGTAGGCAACCACATCCAGAGTGGACATCACCAGGCCCGCACCATTGCCGATGATGCCCACCTGACCGTCGAGCTTGACATAGTTGAGGTTGCGGGCCCTGGCCTTGGCCTCGAGCGGGTCCTGGGTAATTGAGTCGGCCAGCTCGGCGTGGCCGGGATGGCGAAATCTGGCGTTGTCGTCGAGGGTCACCTTTCCGTCCAACGCGATGATCGCTCCCTGGCGGTCGCGAACCAGTGGATTCACCTCCACCAGGGTCGCGTCCTCGGCAACGAAGGCCTTCCACAGCTTCACCACGGTGTCGGCCACCGCCTCGGCCACCTCCACTGGGAACCTGGCAGCTTGGACGATCTCGGAGGCCTTCGCTGCGTCCACCCCGGACGTTGCGTCCACCGGCACCTTGGCTAGCGCTTCGGGCTTCGTCGCCGCTACCTCCTCGATGTCCATCCCGCCCTCGACGCTGGCCATTGCGAGGAAGGTGCGGTTGGCGCGGTCGAGCAGGAAAGAGAGGTAGTACTCCTCGACGATGTCCGATGCAGCCGTGACCAGCACGCGGTGCACGGTGTGACCTTTGATGTCCATGTTCAGGATGGCGGCCGCATGCTGTTGCGCCTCGTCCGGTGTCCTGGCCAGCTTCACACCACCTGCCTTGCCGCGACCTCCGGTTTTCACCTGAGCTTTGATGACAACGGTGCCGCCCAGCTCCGCAGCGCAGGCTCGGGCCTGCGCACTGGTGGTGGCGACGCGGCCGGGCAGTACCGGGACCCCGTGGGCTTGGAACAGATCCTTCGCCTGGTACTCGTACAGGTCCACGCAGGTCTCCAGATTGTGACTCGGCCAGCCGACGGACCGCCCGACCCTATCCAGTCGCGGCTGGCAGCGACCCGCTGGCACCAGTGAAAGAGATCACTCCACCGGAGTGGCCAAGGCCGCCCGCACCCAGTTGATGATCTCGTGTGTGGTGGCGCCCGGGGTGAATACTTTGGCAACCCCCAGTTCGGTGAGCTTTGGAATGTCTTCATCGGGAATGATTCCCCCACCGAAGACCAGTACGTCGGCTGCACCCTTGCTCTGGAGCAACTCGATGACCCGAGCGAACAGCGTCATGTGCGCACCTGAGAGGACCGACAGCCCCTCCGCGTCGGCGTCCTGTTGGAGCGCGGTCTCCACGATCTGTTCCGGGGTCTGGTGCAGTGCGGGGTAGATGACCTCCATACCGGCATCGCGCAGGGCACGTGCGACGACC
>JALZDU010000482.1 GCA_030862405.1 Actinomycetota bacterium
GTCGCTGCTTTGGTGCATGGTGAGGACATCCTCCGCCTTAATGCAACAGTGCCACCTGGTGTGGGCGAACCATGTTGTACTCGACGCGCCAGACGTCCATGGCTGTCCGCGCGTGGCCAGGTTCTGAGGATGTCCCGAGTTCCGTGGAACTTCGGTGGCGGCCCGGTGGTCATCAGGCGGCGTTGACGGTCTCATCTTGACGGACGGCACCGACGGTTTCGGTAACTCGGTTCAGCGTGTCGCGCAGGGATCGCAGGTGTAGGTGGCCGTTGACGCGGCGGAATTGCTTGCCGGCTTCGACCATGCCGGCGGCGCACCAGCGCAGTGCCATCTGCCCGTCGCGCCAGCGCTTGACGTTGCTTGCGTGATCCCGGCAGATGGAGATCATTGACTCGACGGCGTTGGTCGAGCGGAGCGTACGCGCGAGGGTGGGCGGCACGCCCAGGCGCAGCACTGTCAGGGTCTCGGCCATCCCCTCGCGCAGGCTGGCGGCCGCGCCGGGGTGAGTCTTGTCGAGCTCGGCAGCCAGCGCGCACAGTTGGGCCTCGGCGGCCACGGTGGAGTTGGCCTGGTAGGCCTGGCGCATCCGGGAGGCGACGACCGAGCGCAGCTTCTCCGGTAGGCGATCTTGGACATTTCTGATCTTGTGCAGCTGGCAGCGACCGATCACCGGGGGGGTCGAACACGTCGAGCACCGCGCGGCGCAGCGCCTTGGACCCGTCGATCACCACCAGGATCGGCCGGGTGACATCCAGGCCCCGCTCGCGCAGTCCCACGATCAGCTCGGTGACCAGGGTGGCGTTCTCAGTCGAGCCCTCCACCAGCGACAACGGGTGTTTGGTGCCGTCGATGCCGATCCCCAGGGCCACCACGCAGGTGTGCTCACCGAAGTGCACCCCATCGACCATCAACGCCACCAGGTCCAGCCCAGACAGGTCCGCGGCCATCAGCTCGGCCAGCGCGGTCTCGGTCGCCGCGACGAACCGCCGCGATACCGCGGACTTCGAGGTACCTGTCGCGGCCTGCTCGGTGCGGGTTCCGACCGGCTCGAGCCCAACTGGGTAGCGCCGCGTCGACAACCCGGCCAGCATCCGCTCCATCGCCATCCGCCCGAGCACCTCGGTCTGGGAGAACAGCTCATAAGACGCCACTGCTAGCTCGCCCGAGCCGTCGCTGGCGCGCATCCGCGGTCGCGCAACCGGGACCCGGCGCCCACCCAAGGTCACCGACCCGGGGCCATGACCGTGTCGCACCGCGCCACGCTCGGGGTCGTGACGGCCCTTGGGCCCACACACCGCGGTCACGTCGGACTCCATCATCGCGGCCATCACCTGCAGCCCGGTACCGACCGCTAAAGCCAGCAAACCCTCGCGCAACTCTCCGGTCAGCTCATCCAGCGCCACGCTCACCTGCTCAGGCACGATGGGCTGACTCGTATCGATCTTCTGATTCTGGTAGATCTTCCGCACGGCGGTCCCCTTCCTCATGGTGTTCTTGGCGGATCACCCGAGTGCCTACCGCACGGCAGGACTCAGGCGGGGGACCGCCACCTCAAGTTCCACGAAAGCCGGGACAACCTCACACAGCCTCGTGTCATGTGCGAGTCACCCAATCCACACCGGAGAAGCTGGCCAGGCCAGCAGGACCGCCACGGCATCCCCGGCGCGGTCGATCACCAGGCGCGGCAAGCCAATGAACTGGCCACGGCATTGTTCACCGCACGCACAGCGGCCATGAGAGTGAAACCGGCTCGTCCGCGCCGTTACTTCTGCACGCCCCAGGATTGCACTATCCGAGGCACGCTGATCAAGGTGGTGCGGTCTGCGGCGAGCACCCGCAGCTCGGCCAACACCGCCGCGACCTCCTCGGCGCTGGCGATGCCCTCATCGACGATCGCCGCTGCGGTGCGTTCCAGCGTCAACACGCACATGACCTTCGGGCCGCCATCGAGCGAAACCGGCTGGACCGCCGTGACCTGCACATCCTCAAGGTTGGCTGTGCGCAACAGGCCGGGTAGCGCTGGGCCGATGTCGGCGTTGCCACCTCTGCGGCCCACGGTCTGTTGGTACAGCTGCACGGACCGGGTGTACGCGTCGCTGCGTGGGAAGCAGAATGCGCCGGTAAAGTCGACGTCCTCGACAATCACCTTGCCTCCGGGCGCGATCACCGCCGCCAGTCCACTGACCACCCGCTGCGGGTTCGCTGCGTGGGAGAGCAGAAACCGCGCGTACCCGAGGTCGTAGGGCCCGTCACCGAGGTCGTCGGCGGTGCCTACCCGAAACTCCAGGTTGCCGAGACCACGGGCCGCGGCCGCCGCTCGGGCGAGGTCAACAGCAGCCCGTCGTGCACGGCGACAAGATTCGTGCCGCCGTCCGCGTCGGCGAGCGTGATCCTGATCGTCATCTCACCGCGCAGGGCCGGATCGGCCGTCTCGAACTCGTCGACCTCTACGACCAGCTCGTCGGGCACCAGCGCCACGAAACGGCCGTGATAGGTGTCGGTGTGCGCGGTCGTCTTCCCCACCCGATCCGGCGCGTGGTAGGTGAGCGAGATCCGGAACGTACCGCCCGCACGGCCGTCGAAGGTATGCACCTGACAGGTCATG
>JALZDU010000489.1 GCA_030862405.1 Actinomycetota bacterium
CGAGCGCCCCGCTTCATGATCGGTCACACATGGGGCGTATACAATCGCGCTCTGTGGCAGTATTTCCGGTGGTCAGGCCATGGATCAAGGTCCAGACACACTCCGTTACACTGCCCGGCACATCCAGTACCTGATCGGGAGCGGACGATATGGGATCGTCGTCAGCCGCGCAGCACCGCTACTGCGGCTGTGGCACGCGCCTGGCCGCCGACAACTCGGGCGACCAATGTGCTCGATGCGAGCGGGCCTCCCGCGACAAGCTCGTTGCCCCGCCCGAGGTGCCTGCCGAGTTCTGGCAGACCGAGCAGTTCCACGACGCCTTCGCCGCCCACCACATGGGTCGGGTGGCCCGCGCTTACCGCCTGCACCCGTACCACCAATCCGTCTACGGTCCGAGCGGTATTCCACAGGGGCTGCTGGGGCAGTGGCTGGGTCTGAGTCAGCCCCAGATCAGCCGGATCGAAAACGGTCCGGCGATTCGCAACCTGGATACCCTCGCCTACTGGGCACGGGTGTTGCATATTCCGCCAGCGTTGCTGTGGTTCCGGCTACCAGCCGAAAAGGGCGAGCTTGTGGTCGCGAAATCGGCCGCCAGTCAACTCACGGTATCCGCCAGGAACGACGTGCTTGAGTCGCCGGCTGAGATCGTGGCACGGCGTGCTGGGTTGCAGACCAGTAACCTGACCAGTGAGCTGTTGGCTGAGCTGGAGCAGTTCCTGACCGGTCTACCGGATCGTTACGAGACCGCGGGGCCACTCGCCCTAGCTCCGGAAGTAGTCCACGCCCGCCAACTAGTGCATCAGCTGCTGGCTGGTAACCAGCGACTCAAGCAGCGCGCCCGGTTGTTCGAGCTGGCGGGACATCTGTCAGCAAAGCTGAGCTACATGGCGGTCAATCTCGGCAACTTCTGCGCGGCCCAAGCGTATGGAGCAGAAGCCTTCGAGCTAGCACGCTTCATTGAGCACGATGAGCTGACCGCCTGGGTACGGGGCACCCAGAGCTTGACGTCTTACTACGCTGGCGACTACAAGCAGTCGCTGGCCCTCGCCCGCGATGGGCAGCGCTACGCCAAGGCTGGCATTCAGACCGTCCGGCTGACGATCAATGGGGAGGCCCGAGCGCTGGGCAAGCTCCAAGACCAGCGCGGCGCGACTGACGCAGTGACCAGGTCCTACCGCCTGCTGGAACGGTTCCCGCAGGCCAACGGCATGACGCCCTGCATCTCGTTTGGCATCTACAGCGAGGCACGCACGGCTTCCAATGCTGCTACCGTGTATCTGGCACTCCGGCAGATCAAGCAGGTCTTGACTTATGCCGAACGGGTTCAACAAATTGTTGACTCCTCACCCTCGCATTGGAGCTACGCCCTAATCCGACTTGACATGGCGATGGCGCTCCTCAAGGCTGAACAACCGGAGCCGGAAGGCGCCAGCGCCTTGGGCGCGGAGGCCATCAATGTTGTGCGCTACGTGCGCATTGAATCCATCCAACAGCGCACTCGCGAGCTGGTGATAGCCCTGCGCCCATGGCGGCATTTGTCGAGCGTCGCAATTTTTCTTGCTGATGCCTCCACCTGGTTGGCGGCAGCCTGGGGTAGCAATGCAACCCCATGACGAGCTGCCACCCGAAGACCAGGACTGGGATCGCTTTCGGCAACTCAGCCAACTCGGCAACCACTGGGAGCGGCCGGGCTGGTCCAATCATCGACATTCTTACCATTGGCTTCTGACCTTCGAGCACGCTTCCGAGATACACGAGCTGGCGGCACAGTGCCAAGAACCGTTTTGTGCCCTTCCCCAGTTCAACCTCGTGCCGCTTGAATCGCTCCACCTCACCCTTGAGCGCTTAGCGTTCGCTGACGAGCTACTTCCAGTCAGCCTGGAAGCCGCGGCGGACTTTGTCAGTCAGCGCTGCCGCGATCTAGCGCCGTTCCGGCTGCGGATTGGCTGGCTGGCTGGTTCGACGGGTGCCATCCGTTTCACGGCGTTGCCGGTGGAGCCCGTAGTGAAAGTGCGCGATATTGTGCTGGCGCAGGCAGCTTCTGTCGACGTACACAAGAACGCACCTGCCTGCTCCGCAGATCGCTTCTGGCCCCACGTTAGCATCGCTTACAGCAACACCGCCCAGCTGGCCGCGCCCATTGCGGTCAGGATCGAAGCCTTGCGATCCTTGCCACCAGCCGAAGTGCTGATTACCAGCCTGGCGCTGGTTGAACTACGGCGGGAGGAAAGAGCGTACCATTGGGAGGTATTGGAGCGGGTTGAGCTAGATAAGTAGAAGGGAAGGTATAATAAATGTATGGTTAATGGGGACGTTGTTATGGCCGTCTTGAAAACGGTCAATTGGACTGCCGTGTCAAGCATCATTGCTGTCCTTGCATTACTGGTCAGTTCAGCAGTGTTTCGCGTTCACCTCACCGATAGGCGAAGGGCCCGGGCTGATCAAGAACGCGCCCAAGCCGAACAAGTTGCTGGGTGGTTGACCGTTGATCGTGAGAAGAAAACTTGGACGGCGCATGCACGAAACGGCTCGACACAGCCCGTGTACGACGTTGTCTATGTTGTCAGAGACAACGAATTTGATACTGATGCAGCCATGCCGGAATTCATTCCGGTAATTCCACCTGAAACAACATGGAGTTGGTCACCGGGTTTGTTTGGGCCGGAAGCTTTCGATGGCGCACCGGAGGATGCGAACTATGGCGTTTACACATTATATGATGTTGACGATCGTTGTCTGTATGTGGGGAGTCTCAGAAATTCGGGGCTAGGTGGCAGCATTAATCATCGCGTTTATATGACGTTCCGGGATGGACGGGGGCTCACCTGGCAACGGGATGTTCATGGGCGGCTTACACGATTTCTTCGTCGTATCGATGATGCACCGCCAGCTGATCGTGTGACTGGACGGATCTATAGAGTTAGAAGGGGGAAAGAGTAGTGCGTTGTATCTCAAATGGGAGCTCTGTTACCTTCGTGGCGCGGGCTACGGCGTCTGCTGACCTCCCGACTTCACAGCACAGGGTACGGTGTTCCTGAGCGAACCAACCGGGGCTCAACCTGCTCGGGGGAGCGGTGCTGATCTTGCTCGGCGTCGTCCTCGTCCAAGAACGAGCGGACAGCCCACGAGCACTTTCGCAAAGGCTAGGGCGAGGTCACCTTGCCGCCCGGACTAGGGGGTAGCGCGTGGGCGCGGCGGGAGATCCAGCCGTGGAAGCTTAGTTTCTGCGAAGATCTGTTTCAGCGTCGCCACACTCATCAATTCGTCGTCAGCAGGATTGGACCAGCTGCTGAACCAGAAGAAGCGCCCGTCTGGGAGAATGGCAACCGTCTTCGGCGGATCGAGTACAGTGGATGAGAATACCCTAAGCCCGGGCGGCACGGGAGCATCCTGAACAAAGGTCCAACCAGAAACATACTTCCACTTATAGTCACCAAATAGCTTGAGCTTGCGCATGCGAATTGTCCCGCGCTCTGGTGGCGGGGTCGGGACAACCCTCAGAAACCAACTCACGATCTCCTCGTTGACCCAGGAGGAAGGGATTAGCGTGCGCAAAGCGTCAGTGGTGGCCGGGCCGATTTCGACAAGCGCGCGCACCTTCCGCTCGGTGGGATCGGCGACTTTCAAG
>JALZDU010000502.1 GCA_030862405.1 Actinomycetota bacterium
TCGGCGAGCTTCTTGGAGTCCTCCGAACCCAGCATGATGTTGTTCAGGTTCAACGCCATCGCTCCTCCTCGTGCTTCGTGGCTTCGCCGATGCTACGTCAGCCTTGACAAGCACGTCCGGTGCCTGCTGAGCCGGAGGTCTACTCCCGTGCGGGGGCCGGTTTCCAAAGGCCAAGGGGCCGAGAGCGGCGCGCGACGCTATCGACATTCCCGGGACGCCGACGGAAGCTCCGCCAGTGGCTCGAGGGCGGGTTCCGACCCGGATCGACGCCGGGCGGGCACTCCCGGCTGCCGATCGAGCTCGGCCAGTTCGGACGAGCTGAACACCACCGTTGTCATCGGAACTCGGCCAAAATGACATAATGTCGATTATCGGATCAAGGAACCGATACCGGACGGTGTCCAAGGCTGCTGCAGCGATCTCGGTCCATCGGCCGAGCTGGTCCACGGCGGGCTGGTTACCGAACGTGATGTGCCAGGTGTAGAATGATGGCCCGACCCGCCAGCCGGACCGCCACCAGCGATGTGCCTGTCGTGCCCCGGATTAGGGAGCCTGTCCGGGTTGGCTTCCACGGCAGAGATTCAGGAAGTAGACGCCACGTGATCCGGCTGCTGCGATGGTCGTAGGAGTCACTACGAGATGGGACACGCCACTTGCGACACGCAGCGATGTGGGATGCGCGCCGGTGGTCGGGTCCCAGATTCGCACCTCCCCGTCTCTACTAGCGGAGGCTAGCCAAGACCCGTCCGGGGCCGCCGCCAAGGCCCATACCGTGTCGGTGTGGCCGGTGAGAGTGTGGCGTGCGGTGCCCGTGGTCGGGTCCCAGATCTGCACCTCGAGACGCTCAAGGTGGGGCCTCCCGTAGGCGAGGCCCGTGAAGGGGTCGCGGTCGGCGGACGCAAGCCATGAACCGTCTGGGGCTACCAGCAACGCTCCCAGGGCGCTGGCGTGCCCGGTCATGGTGTGGCGGATGGTGCCGATGGCGAGGTCCCAGATCTGCACCTCTCCGTCGGTGTCGGTCTGAGAGCTGCCGCTGCTAGACGCGAGCCAGGAACCGTCTGGCGCCACCACCAACCTCCCCAGCCCACTCGCATCGCTGGTCATGGTGTAGCGGATGGTGCCGGTGGCCGGGTCCCAGATTCGCACCTCTCCATCACTACCGGCGGAAGCCAGCCAAGATCCGTCGGGTGCCACCACCAAAGCCTGCACCTCACCGATGTGGCCGGTGAGGGTGTGGCGTATAACACCGGTGGCCGGGTCCAAGATCCGCACTTCCCTGTCGGGTGTGGCGTAGGCCAGCCAGGAGCCGTCTGGGGCTACTACTAATTCCTGCACCTCCCAGGCGGGGCCGGTACGGACGTGGCGTGCGGTGCCTGTGGCGGAGTCCCAGATCCGCAACTCTCCCTCATCATCAGCAGAGGCCAGCCAGGACCCATCCGGCGCCACCACCAACTCCACCACCGGACCGATGTGGCCGGTCATGGTGCGGCGGAGGGTGCCGGTGACCAAGTCCCAGATCCGCACCTTGCCGTCAGAGAAGCTGCCGGAGGCAAGCCAACACCCATCCGGGGTCACCGCTAACGTTTCCACCATCTCGTCGTAGCCGGTGAGGCTGTGGTGGGTGGCAGCGGTCGGATTCCAGGTCCGCACTTCCCCCCGCTCGTCGGCGGAGGCAAGGCGGGACCCGTCCCACGTCACCGCCAACGCTCGCACCGCGCCGATGTGGCCGGTAAGGATGTGACGGTTGGCGCCAGTGGCTGGGTCCCAGACGCGGACCTGGCCGTCGTCACCTGCAGAGGCCAGCCAGGACCCGTCCGGTGCCACCACCAACACCCACACCCAACTGGTATGGCCGGTCAGGACATGGCGCGCGGTGCCGGCAACGGGTTCCCAGATCCGCACGTTTTGATCAGCGGAGGCCAACCACGACCCATCCGGGGCCACCGCTAACGCTTCCACAATCCTGTTATGGCCGGTGAAGGCATGGCGGGCGGTGCCGGTAACTGGATCCCAGACCCGCACCTTTCCGCCCGCATCGGCAGAGGCCAACCACGACCCATCCGGCGCCACCACTAACGCCGAGATCTTCCGGGTGTGGCCGGTGAGGGTGTGGCGAAGGGCACCGGTGACTGTGTCCCAAACCCGTATCCGCGTGCCACTGGCCGAGGCCAACCAGGAGCCATCCGGCGCCACCACCAACGCCGACGCCCACCGGGTGTGAGGCGTCAGGATGCGGCGGACAGAGCCGATAGTGAGGTCCCAAATTCGTACCCCGTCGCCATCGGCGGACGCCAGCCAGGCCCCATCCGGCGCTACCGCCACCGCCGAAACTGCCCCGGGGCTGGTGAGGGTGTGGCGCACAGTGCCGGTGGCCGCGTCCCAGACTCGTATCTCGTCGCCGGTTCCGAATAAGAGCAGCCGGGTCCCATTTGGCACCGTCATCAACGTTATCCAGGGGACGAACGCGACGTCCTCGCGCTCTTCTGGCTGGACCCGCAATAGTGCCGGATGTGGCAGATCGGGCAGTGGGGCGATGGCCCGCAGGTGCGGCCCGGTCAGCCCGGCGATCACTTGGTCGGCGATAACTGTGGTCGGCCCATCCCCAAACAGCCGGGTAGCCAGGGTTGCGGCCAGGGATCCCGGCGGGTGCAGCGGGCCCAGGAGGTGGGCGTTTTGTCGCACTGCGGTACCCAGAGCACGCGACAGCGGGGCATCGGACAGTGCGAGGTCAGCCTCCAGCCCGGCCGGTCCCACCTGCTCAAGTTTTCCGACCAGCCACTTTGGATGGTGCAAACATGCCTGCAGCTGGTGCTCCAGCCCAGCATTGTGCAGATGGGTCGGCAGCCAGTTCCACAAATATGTTTCCTCCGGTGGGAGCTGCCACCACGCGTTCATCTCACCCTCGTCTGGCACCAGACCACGGTGAGCGTCGATCAATGTGCGGTGCAACGCGCGGCTTCGGTCCATGGTTTGTTCACGCAAGTAGTCGTGAATAACGTCATGCAGCCCCACTTCGTCGGAGCGGTAGTCGCTGACTAAAGCCAGCTCGGCCAGGCGCAGGCAGTACTGTCGGGTCTGAAATGAAGACCACCCTGCGGTGGCCTTGAAGTATCGGGCCAGTACTGGCACCGGGATCACCACGTCCTGGCCGAACACCGCCAACTCCAGATAACGGGCCCGCTGCTGAGCAGTCAACCGAGACAGGCTCACCTCAATCGTGCGGGCCACTGCAGTGTGCCGCTCGGCGGCGTCTGTGACATCCAGGGCGGTGGGGCCCGTTGTCTGCAACTCGTGCAGGATCTCGCGCATCGACTCCTCGGCCCGGCGGCCGGCGTCCAAATCAGCGCGCACCGCGCGATTTACCAACCCGAGCAGCACCGGCCACCGCCCGGTTGCCGCCAATAACCCTTTCACCACGTCACCTGACGGTCCGGCTGTCCCGGCGATGAGCAGCTGCTGCGCCTCGCGGTGGTTCATCTCATCGACCACCACCTGCTGTGCCGAACTCGGCAGGACTCCCCGGATGCGGGTGGTGAACAACCGCACCGACGCAGGCGCGCCAATCAGGAACGGCTCCACCTGCGCGGAGGTCCATACGTCATCCACGACTAGAAGTACCCGCCGCTGCCCCAATGCGCGTGCCAACTCCGCGCCAGCCGTCAACGGATCTGTCAACGGCGGCCGGTCACCACCTAGCAGACCCACCGCGTTGGTGAGTTTTTCTGCCAGCTCGGGTCCGGTGGTGTCCTCACCGATGGTCACCCACACCACCCCGTCGGGAAACTGCTGTCGAACCTCGTCGCGGTGCGCCAACAACCGAGCCATCGTCGTCTTCCCGAACCCTCCGGCCCCCCACAGCCCGGTCGTCATGCCCACCGCGCTAGCCTCCGGATGGATCACTGCCTCCACCAGCTGCGCCATCAGCCCCGGGCGCTCGACCTCATCACCCCGCAACGGCGGCACCGCCGCGACCGGACCACGAAACCGATCCAGCTTCACCAGAGCCTGATATACGGCCAGTTCCAGCTGGTCCGGAGTGCTCACTGTCCTCGTGGTGACCCCGCTGTCAGACAGCCTCCGGCGAAACGCTCGCTGTCGGGCATCAAGCCGGGCGCTACGCCCACCGACCCTCAGCACGTTCTCGTCATCAAGCAGAAACACCAATACCGGCTTGCCCGCCTGAATAGCGGTCTCAAACTCCAACTCCGTGTAAGACAGCTCCGGGCGGCCTCGCACCGGTAGTCCGTACCGGAACCCCACAAATCCCACGAACACATCAGCGCCAAGCACTGCTTCCTGGCACACCTCCGCTGGCGGTCGTGGATCAGCGCAGAAGCGCGCCATATCAACCGGCAGACCATCAGCCCGCATCACCGCAGACTCTGCCGCATCGACGACCGACCGACCCGCCGGTAGCTGACGTACCTCCGACGTGTGGCTCAGAAACACCCGCCGCGGCGCGACCATGCACCACAGCATCCCACCCGCCATCCCAACTGGGATGATCACACCACCGACAATGAGTCGTGCACATCCACGCGGCCGCCGTCGAGGAACTGCCCGCCCTCCAGGACATCGAGCGGGCTGCGGGCCAGTGCTTCCGTGACGTGGGCATGCCGAAGATCGCCGAGGACCAGCCGCTCACACTGGACGAGCTGATCCGCCACCAGCGCGCCGGACGGGTCTGGGTCGCCGTCGATGGGACCGACCGGCCGGTCGCTTACCTGCTCGCCGACGTGGTCGACGGCAACCTCCACGTCGAGCAGGTGTCGGTGCATCCGGACAGTGCGCATTGCGGTGTGGGCGGTCGTTGCTGGAGCACGTGGAGGAGCGGGTGACGGCCGAGGGCGTCCCGGCCTTGACGCTGACCACGTTCGTCCAGGTGCCGTGGAATGGGCCATACTACGTACGGTGTGGGTTCCGGAACCTCGATGGGACCGAGCTGACGCCGGGGCTGCGGGCGATCCGTCGACGGGAGGCGGCACACGGTCTGGACCGGTGGCCCCGAGCGTGCATGCGCCGGGATCTGTGACCACGCCGTGCCTTCAACGAACGCGGGCACCGATCCGCGCGCACTCGGCGGCGCGCTCGATG
This sequence comes from Actinomycetota bacterium, assembly GCA_030862405.1. Taxonomy (GTDB): domain Bacteria; phylum Actinomycetota; class Actinomycetes; order Mycobacteriales; family Pseudonocardiaceae. Next base: position 5,095 of record JALZDU010000502.1, read on the forward strand.
AGCAGGGTGCGCTCGCGCTCGTTACGGGTGAGCGACGCCGCGCGCTCGAACTCCGCGCGGGCCTCGTCGAGGCGGCCGAGCTTGGCCAGGAGGTCGCCGCGCACGCTCGGCAGGAGGTGGTACTGC
>JALZDU010000007.1 GCA_030862405.1 Actinomycetota bacterium
CCACGGCATCGACTTGTCGGCGGCGATGCTAGCCAGGCTGCAGACCAAGGCGGGTGCAGAGCGGATCGGTGTCACGCGCGGCGACTTCGCCCGCGCCACGGTTCTCGGGGAGTTCACACTCGCCTACCTGGTATTCAACACGATTATGAACCTAACATCGCAGGACGAGCAGGTCGCCTGCTTCCGCAACGTAGCCGGGCACCTCGAACCGGGAGGCTGCTTCGTCATCGAGGTGGGTGTGCTCGACCTGCGGCGGCTCCCGCCGGGCGAAGCGGTGCGGCCGTTCACTGTGACGCCCGACAGGCTCGGTTTCGACGAGTACAACGTCGCGGCTCAGGGCCTCGTCTCGCACCATTACCGGATCGCCGACGGTCGGCTCGACGTCGTGTCGATCCGTTCCGCTACGTGTGGCCGTCCGAGCTGGACCTGATGGCACGCCTAGCCGGGATGGTGCTTCGCGAGCGGTGGAGCGGCTGGCGGCGCGAGCCCTTCACTAGCGACAGCACCCAGCATGTCTCAGTGTGGGAGAAGCCAGCCAGAGCGCCCGGCTGACCATCAGAGCGCCCCTCGAGAAAACCGCCAGCCAGCCGTCCAGCCGCCGCTCCTCCCCCGTCAGTCCTCGGTCCCACAGCCGTACGGCAGAACGGTCACCGGCGGCAGGTGGTCGTCCCAGAGCCGATGGGGCTGGCTGCTCGCCCGTCTCCGTCTGCAGTATCTTACGGGCGACGGACGACCGGGCTGCCGTGGTTCTTCTCCCGTCAGCTGCGCAGTTCTTTGCCGGACACCTGCCGGCACCGGCTCCAGGAGTTCGACCGTCTCCAGGCTGATCTTCACGTTGGTCTCGCCCGGCCGTTGCACATGGTGGTATGGCGGGGGCGGTCGTTGGTATGCACGCACCCGTGACACCGCCATCCGCTCGGAGGCCTCCCTCTGGGGGTGAGACTTAGGAAGAAGCTGTCCTCGTGCGTACACCGCCGGGCCCTCGGCTCCGAGCTCATGTACCCAATCCTCACACTCGACACCAAACAACCTGACAACGCCCAGCTCGGTGCGTCAGACGTACAGGGTTCGTCCCAGCTTGGCGATCTCGGTGATCGGGCCTATTGGGCCCCTGTCGGGTTCCGGCCCCATCAGTGTTCTGGTTAACCCATGAAGATGAGCTCCAGCTGAATATTGTCCGGATCACGGAACACCAGCGCCGAGTACTTTATCGCATTATCAATATCGGTGACGCCCGAGTGCGGGACTGCCGAGTTGTCGAGCCATTCTGCCCAGGACTCCAAATCTGATCTACTTGGCACAGAAATGCTCATGTGGTCAAGGCCAGTCCTGGCTTCATCGAATGGCTGGCCATCATTCCTTGTATTGTGCTGAACGCCTATGACGATTCCGCAGCTGAAGTCAGTGAGGAGCACAGCGTATCCGGTCTCTTCGTTGCCGTAATGTGGAAACTTGGCCGGGATGCGTTCTAGCCCTAGTACCCGTTGATACCAGTCTGCACTAGCCTCTACATCGGTTACGGTAACACCAAAGTGGTGAAATCCGGCCATCGGCGGTCGTTGTGTCGCAGTCTGATTCATCTTGATCTCCTTTGGGTAACTCACTGTAAAAGCGTTATCTTTTCCGGACCGCGTGGTCGGTAGGCGAGGCTACCCTGTTCAACGAATATTACCGGGGCGCTGTATAGCTGCACATCCGGCGCGGCCGGCCAGACCGTCGTGGGTACGCACAAAATCGCCCGCTTCTGCGATGTTGGAGGCCAGCGGTCCAGTACCGTGGTCACGAACTGCTCGGAGTGCCTCGGGCGTCTGCGCCGTGCGCAAAGAGACCCTGCGCTATGCATAAACGGTTCTGGCGCTGAGCTTGTTGAGCAGGCGCTCGGCGTCGGCGACCACACCGACTGCACTTGGTGGTAGCTCGACCGGTCAGCCGACCACATCACGCAGCGACCGTGTCGAACTGAACCGGTTCGCGCGCCGCCTCGAGGTCGGTCCGCAGCGCCGCGACGTCGCATCGTTGCCCCTGCCAGTCAGTCGGAGCCGGGCGTCGACGTTGGGCCAGGCACGGCGCCTGGCCGATGCTCGCCGGTCAAGTACTCGCCGACCAGCGGATCTCCCGCCCGCAGCGGGGTCTGGTGGTAGCGGCCCTCATGGGCCAGGATTGGCCGGGTGTCGCCGGCTAACTCCGGGTACTTGGCCTCCAACCGCTGTCGGCGGTCCCACTGCCGCTGCATCCGGGTGATGTATTCCCGGTCGCCGTGGTAGACCCCGCGCCAGGTCTGCGGCATGTAATCGCGGGACAGGCCTGCGTCGGCCTGCCCGCCCAGGCTGAACCCCGCGGGCATCTTGTGCACTTCGTCCCCACACCCGGGGCATTCCGGCGCCGGGGTATCCAGTCTCATCAGGCGCTCGAAACGCAGCCCGCAGTCGCACCTGTACATGTAGATTGGCATACGCACCTCCACCGCTCCTGTGTCATCGTCATGGGCAGAAGGCGTTGAGATAGCCAACCACGCCGATGCCGCTTATGAATCATCGTCCCGCATGAGGAAGACCAACACTCCAGGCGAAGACCGCCTCCTCGGACGGGGGTCACGTGTAAGACCCTTCCGGAGCCGTCCGCAACTGGTGAATCTGGTCCGCGTCATGCCCAAACACCATTCTTGCGCTCGTCTTCTCCTGGATACCCCGCAGCTTTTCTACGGAAGCGTAGAATTGCTCCAAGTTGTTGACCAACACGCCAGGAAACACCGGCGGGCCGTAACTGGCACCCATGAACACCGCGTCGGAGGTGAAAACCATGGTGCCGCTGTCAACCAGGTCAACTTGCATGGACATGCATCCGGGAGTGTGTCCGGGAGTCTGAATCAAGGTGACGCCGGGCAGGATTTCGATGTCCCCGGCGATAGTCTCAAACGACAAGTCCTCATAGTCGGCCTTAAGGTGGCCGCCGCTGGCCGGGCCCTTAAAGCCGAACGCGAAGTTCTTTTCCGCGTCACTGCATAACAGTCGGGCGTGGGTGTTCTTGAACAGCCCGGCGTTGCCAGCGTGGTCGATGTGCAGGTGCGACAGTACGACGTAGTCAATATCATCGAGGCCGACACCCATGGCATTAAGTCGGGAGTCAAGGTACTCGTCCTCACCGACCATGTCATAGAGGAAGAAGTCCTGCAGCCCAGTCGGCACCCAGCGCTGCTCCCAGTCCCGCGGGCAGCTGGTATCCCAGAGCAACTTGCCCTCCGGCGTCTCGACAAGCACCGCGTGCGTGGGCACTTCCGACCACACCACCGCAGCATCCTTGTTCTGCACCCCATGGAGGGTCACGCCGGGCTTGAGCAGCAGCCAGGCGAGGTCAGCATGCATCGCCCCACACGGGATGATGCTCAGCCTGGTCGCCGTCGCGGTTGCTGTCGTCCGTCCTCTCGCCGCACGCACCCGCGCGCTGTCGGGCTGTTTCGCCGGCTGATTCATCTCGATCTCCTTGGTATAGCTGACGGTGAACGCGCTAACTTTTCCGCCCGGGGAGCGCGGCCTCCGCGTCTTGGGAGTCGCGACGGACGCGCAATGCGACGTCCGCCACTGCGCCGGAGTCAGGCCCATCCGGAAGGTTCCGACCGGGTGATAAAGGTCTGGGTGTTGGCTTCGATGAAGGAGTCCGGCGTCGCTGTCTGACGCCGCCACCGTATGCGGCCACTCACAATAGCTTGACACGCTAGACCGGCCGGGCAATTCGCAAAAGAATGCGCATGCCGCCCCCGTCGGTTGTGCAGGGCCTCATCTTGGTCGTAGTAACGGTGGTGAATGCAAGGCCTGGACGTCACGTCAACCGAGGCAAGCATGGGCTGTCCCCGACTTTCCAAGTTTGATGACACGACCCGAGCGCGATCGCGTGGTCGGTGGGCGGGGTCAGCCCTTCTCAACGACCATTACCGAGGCGCTGTATCACTGCACATTGTGCGCGGCTAGACCGTCGCGGGCACGCACAAATTCGACCGCTTCTGCGACGTTGGAGGTCAGCGGTCCAGTACCGTGGTCACGAACTGCTCGAGTGCCTCGGGCGTCTGCGCCGTGAGAGAGCGACCCTGCGCTATGTATGAACGGTCCTGGCGCTGAGCTTGTTGAGCAGGCCCGGCTTGGGCTGTGAGAGCCTGCCGACAAGAGGCAACGCCATATCAATGCCTGTTCGTCATGGAATTCCCCTTCTGCTATCCGCGCCGGTGTTGCCCTTCCCGAGGAACCATGCCCGGTTTGCAACTTCCGCGACAGAGTGGTGACCACTCTATATTGGCGTTTCGGGCGGCGACCGTGCTGGGTGGTCAGGAGGTTTCGAGGGTTCGAGCGAGCCCGTCGCGTCCGGACACGCCAAGCTTCTCGTAGGCGACATGGAGGTTGTTCTCCACTGTGCGGTGGGACAGGCACAGCCGTGCTGCGATCTCCTTGTTGGCCAGACCAGCAGCGGCGAGGCGGGCGATTTCCAGCTGCCGGGGAGTGAGCGCGGTCCGAGCCAGGATGGCAGTGGTCAGGGCAGGCGGGCGGGCACCTTCGCAGCGAGCGGCCAACGCGCTCGCACGTCGCTCTGCGCCAGCTGCTTGGCGCAGCTGCCCCTTGCGACGCCAGGCCACGGCTGCATCGGCGGACGCTTCAGCGGCCAAAAGAACCGCGCCACATGCGTGGAAGCTGGCCGAGCTCGTCTCCAGCGCGGCAGCGTCCTCAGCGACCAAGGCGGTAGCGTGAGCGGCGCGAGCCGGTGCCAGCGGGCCCTCGACGACCTCGGCCAGCTCGCGCAAACGAGGAACCGCCGCGGCGGCCCGACCTAGCCGAGTTAGATCGTGCACCGCGATCGACTCCAGGGCATAGGCGCCACACTGCTTAGCCATGGTCGCCGCCTCGCGCAGATATCTGTAGCCCTGGGCCACATCACCTGCGGCGACCTCGATCCACGCGCGGGCGCGGGGCACCTCCGGCCCGCAAATCTCCAACGGTGGTACCTGCAGCGCATCCAGCTCCGCCAGCACGGCCCGGGCCGCTTGCACGTCACCCAACAACGCCAAGGCGTGCGCGCGGATCATCAAGGCATTGCGCACCCACAGCGGCCAGCTCATCTCGCGGAAGCTCCCAGCGGCTTCGCCGGTGAGTCGCGCCGCAGTCATTACCCGGCCTTCGGCCAGCGCAACCCAGCCACGCAACCACGCAAAGAACGACCGTGCCTCAACCGAGCCGTCCTCGACCGCATTGTCGTATTCAACGTCAGCGAACGCACCGGCCTCGGCTAAGTGCCCAGCGTAGAGCAGCGCCGCGCACCGGATTACCTGATGCAGATACGGTCCGAACGGCAGAGGTGGCCCCGTGAGCTGCAGATGTGCGCTCAGACCCCGCTGGGCCGCGTCGATCGCACCGGCGGCTTGTCCAGCCACGCCCATCGAGGTGCCGACAGCGAAGCAAGCCGACACCAGTGCTCTACCGGAGACCCGGTCCAGCAGCGGCACCGCCAGCGCGATCGCTGTGCTGTGGCGTCCCGAACGGCCCAGGATCCGGGCTCGCTCGGCGGTGATCTGGTCACGGCAGCTAGCGTCCCCGATGGCGGCTTCGGCTTGTTCGGCGACCTGCAGGGCGGCATTGGTCTGCTTGAGCGCCCAATCGAGGACGCCAATCCGAGTGGTGGCCAGCAGTGCCCGTTGGGAATCGGTGGTAGCTGCCGCAACGAGTGTCCCAAGCTGCTGCTCAGCCTCCTCAGCCCGGCCCTGCAGCCAGCAAAGCTGAGCCAGGAGCAGGCTGGCCTCCAAGCCGGCTCCCGCCCTGACTGCCGCGCGCGCCAACCGCTCCGCGAGCCCGAAGTCGTATCGCTGTCGGGCGGTGGTGGCCGCCGAATACAGGAGGTCCGGCTGGGCTGAGTCACCACCTTCCAGGCTCCAGACGGCAAGCCGAAGGGTGTCCTCGCGCCGGCGAGCGCCCACCGCTGCCAGCGCTTGGGCCAGAGCTCGAGCCGACTCCCGGAAACGCAACGGGGAAAGGCGCGCCCGCAACACCTCCCCATACAGCGGGTGAGCCAGCCGGACGTTGAGGCGCCGGCCATCCTGCTCGATGCCCACCAAGCCCCGACGCTCCAGCGCGTCAAGGTCGACCTGGTTGTGGACAACCTTGAGGAGCTCTACTTCGAGGGGTTCACCGAGGGCCAGCACCTCGAGCGTGTGGCGCCCACGTTCGTCGAGGCCGCTTAGGCGAGTCCCAATTATCTCGACAAGGCGGGATGAGGTCGGCAGGGTGTCGCCCAGCCGCCAGATCCCTTCCTCACAGCGAAGCACCCCCGCTTCCAGCGCGCCGAGGACCACCTCCCGGAGGAACAAGACGTTGCCCTGCGTGCGCCGGTGCAGCAGATGCACCGCTGCTCCGTCCACCGGCCCCCGGAGCACGGCGGTGAGCAGCTCCTCAACTTCGTGGGCCGCGAAAGGATGCAGCTCGATTCGTTCAGCGAGCTCATCCTTCCATAGGGCAACAACCGCATCGGGTGCTTGTTCGCCGGAGCGCAGCGTGGCGAGGACGAATGTCTGTTCGGTGGTTGCCAGTAGCTGAGTCAGGGCGGCCGAGGGCTGATCGAGCAGGTGAGCATCATCGACGAGGACCGCCACCGGCTTGCCCTGACCCCGCCGGAGGATCGCATCGGCGATCGTGCGCAGCACCTCCAGCAGGTCCGTGCTCGGGGTCAGGTTGGGCACCAGGGACGCAAAGGCTCCGAATGGAAGCCCAGCCGCACATTGGGTGGCCGAGACTCTCAGTGGCACG
>JALZDU010000023.1 GCA_030862405.1 Actinomycetota bacterium
GGATCCGATCGGTGTGCTTGGTGGCCGGAACCTGCCGGTGCAACTCGACGTCCACGGCGTCGGCCAGCGCCACCGAGTCGGTGACCAGCACGCTGGCGGCCAGGGTGTCATGCTCGGCCTGGGAGACCAGGTCAGCGGCGACGTGGACCGGGTCAGCAGTGTCGTCGGCCAGGATGGCGATCTCGGTGGGGCCGGCCTCGGCGTCGATGCCCACCGTGCCGCGCAGGGCGCGCTTGGCTGCGGTGACGTAAATATTGCCGGGGCCGGCGACCATGTTCACCGGGTCCAGGGGCGCGCCGTCGGTGTCTGTGCCGCCGTAGGCGAGCAGCGCGACGGCCTGCGCTCCTCCGGCGGCCCACACCTCATCAATGCCGAGCAAGGCGGCCGCGGCGAGCAAGGTGGGGTCCGGCAGGCCACCGTGAGCAGCCCGCGGTGGAGAACACATCACCAGTGACCTGACCCCGGCGACCTGGGCAGGTACCACGGTCATCACCACGGTGGACGCGAGGACCGCCAGCCCTCCTGGTGCGTAGAGCCCAACCCGTTGCACCGGCACCCACCGCTGCGTGACGGTGCCGCCGGGCACCACGTGGGTAACCGTCTCGGTGCGCCGCTGGTCGACATGTGCCTGGTGGACCCGGGAAATCGATTCTTCCAGAGCGGCGCGCACCGTTGGGTCAAGCTGAGCCAACGCGGCGCGTAGCGCGTCGGCGGGTACCCGGATACGGCTCGGCCGCACCCTGTCAAAGCGTTCGGTGAACTCCAGCACCGCTGCCACGCCCCGGTCACGGACCGCCTCGATCAATGGCGCGACCTGATCGGCCACCGCATCGACGTCCACTTCGGCCCGCGGCAGCAGGCCGCGCAGCGTCGCGGGAGCGGGAAGGTGACCGCGCAGGTCGGTACGGCTGAGCATGCAGTTCAGCGTAATGCGCCGCCGGCCCGGTGCCGCCGCGCGTCGATCTGCCTGTAACGGGCGACGCCTCCGCCATTAGAGTTCCCGAAATGTCTGCGCGTCAGATTGTCGTGATCGCTGTGCTGGGGATGCTTGCGCTGGCCGTCCCACTCTCGGCCAGTGCGGCACCACCGGTGCCGTCCGAACCGGTGTCGGCATACCGCGTGCAAGGACTCAACGACTCAGCCGCGCGCACCGCAGTGCTGCACCAGGGCGTGGACGTGCTCGGCGGCGGGCAGGACTACCTGGAGATCCGGGCCACATCCAGGCAAGCCGATCGGTTGCGGGCCGGCGGGCTGCGGCTGCTCCCGCTTCCGGCACTACCGGCGGTGCCCGGCGTGGCGGCACCCGGTCAGTTCCCAATCGGATACCGCGGCTACCACACCTACGACAAGCTCACCGCCGAGCTGGGCGCGATTGCCGCAGCCCGCCCCGATCAGGTTGCGGTATCCAGCTACGGCCGCTCCGCCGAGGGACGTCCGCTACCGCTGGTGAAGATCAGCGACGCGGTCCGCACCGACCAGAACAAGCCCGAGGTGCTGTTCAGCTGCGCGCAGCACGCCCGCGAGCACCTCACCGTCGAGATGTGCCTGCACATCGTGCGGCGGCTGGCGCAGGGCTACGGCACCGACCCGGCCATCACCGAGCTGGTGAGGTCGCGGGAGATCTGGGTGGTGCCGACGGCCAACCCGGACGGCACCGAATACGACATCTCCAGCGGCCTTTTCGCGCTGTGGCGCAAGAACCGCCAACCGACGCAGGAGAACACGGAGATCGGTACCGACCCCAACCGGAACTGGGGCACTGAGTGGGCCTGCTGCGGCGGTTCCAGCACAGACCCCGGTAACGACACCTACCACGGCACCGCGCCGTTCTCCGCTCCGGAGACGGCGCAGCTACGGGACTGGGTGAACAGCAGGATGATCGACGGTGTGCAGCAGATCACCGCGCACATCGACTTCCACAGCTATTCCGAGCTGGTGCTCTGGCCCTACGGTTTCACCACCGACGACACCGGCCCGGGCTTGAACGCCTCCGACGCGGCAACCTTCCGCCGGCTGGGCGAGGCGATGGCCGCCACCAACGGCTACACCGCACAGCAGTCCAGCGACCTCTACATCACCGACGGCACGGTGGGCGACTGGATGTGGGCGCAGCACGGTATCTGGTCGTACACCTTCGAGATGTACCCGACCAGCCAAGTGCAAGGCGGCTTCTATCCGCCGGAGACCGAGATCAAGCGCGAGGTGGAGCGCAACGACGCCGCGGTTGACCTGCTGCTGGGTTACGCGGACTGCATCCGGCGTATCACTGGAGACCCCTGCGGTCCTCAGCAATAAGCCTGTACATTCCGGCTCGCCGTACGCGAACACCAGGACAAGGACGAGCTGGTTGCGCCGGTTCACCGACTCGGCCGAGGCGATCGGATCAACGTGTATGAGCGATGGGAGTCAGACGAGCACCTGGAACGGTTCCGCGGCTCGGGCCCGGACGCCGGGCAGACTACCCAACTCCGCGACGCCCACGTGCGGAGATACCGCATCTCTGCCACCGAGGACCCGTGACCATCGCTGCCCGCGCGCCGTGGTCACTGCACCGACAATGGGGCGGACTTTGGCAGCATAGGAGTGGTGGGCAGCGGCGGCACGGCGATCGTTCTGGGTGGAGGCGGCCTGCTCGGCGCCGTCCAGGTCGGAATGTTGCGCGCTTTGGTCGAGATCGGTGTGCGGCCCGACCTGGTGGTCGGCACGTCGATCGGGGCGCTCAACGGAGCGGTGTTTGCCGCGTTGCCACCCGAGGAGGTCGCCGACCGGCTTGACGCGCTGTGGCGCTCGCCCGACGCCCAGGCCGTGTTCGCGGCGGGGACGGTCCAGCGGCTGCACGAGCTCGCTCGCAGCGGGGTGGCCGCGCACTCGTCGGCTCCGCTGCGCAGGGCGGTGACCACCGTGCTGGGCGACCGGCGCATCGAGGACCTGCCGGTGCGCTTTGCGTGCTGCGCCGCACGAATTGAGGATGCCGCGGAGCACTGGTTCGATGATGGCCCCATCGTCGATGCCGTCATGGCTTCGGCAGCGGTGCCCGGGTTGTTGCCACCCGCGGTTGTCGACGGCCAGCATTACCTCGACGGTGGCCTGGTCAACAGTATCCCGCTGGGCCGCGCCGTCGAGCTGGGTGCCGATCGGATCTTTGTGCTGCACGTCGGGCGCGTCGACCAGCCGTTACGACCGCCGCGGCGACCTTGGGAGGTAGCTCTGGTGGCCTTCGAGATCGCCCGGCGGCACCGCTATGCCCGCGATCTGGCTTCGGTCGGCGATGATGTTGAGGTGCACGTGCTGCCGGCCGGCGAAGGCGGCGCGCCGCGCTGGGACAGCCGGGCGGCGCTGCGCTACCGCGACGCCGCCGCGGCCAGCAACCGGATCATCGCCGCGCACCGTGCGTCGGTCAAGTACCTACGGGAACGTCTGGGCACCGGGGGTCGGCGATGAGTCTCCCGTCCCGGTGGGTCCGCCGGGTGGTGCTGGCGCCTGCCATGGTGTTGCTCACCGTCTTGGTGCTCACCACGCTGCCGGTATGGATGCTGCTGGCCGCCGCGCTGTCGCCGTTCCTTCCTGGTCGCCTGCGCGCGTTGCGCGTGCTGTGGGTGGCCGTCGTCGCTCTGGTGCTGGAAAGCGTGGCGCTGGTGGCATTGCTCGGACTCTGGCTGGTCGCCGGGTTCGGGCTGGCAATTCGCACGCCCCCGTTCCAGTGCCTGCACTACCGGCTTGTGGGCTGGTACTTGCGGGTGCTCTACCGGGAGGCGGCCCGGGTGCTGTGTCTGCGGGTGGACATCGAGGGCCCCGGTCCTGATGAGTACCCCGACCGGCCGTTGCTCGTGTTCTGCCGCCACGCTGGTCCCGGCGACTCATTCCTGCTCGTCCACGCGCTGGTGAACTGGTATGCACGGGAACCGCGGATCGTGCTGTCCGAGGCGTTGCAGTGGGATCCGGGGCTGGACGTGGTACTCAACCGGCTGCCCAATCGATTCCTGCCCGACGGAGGTGGTGAGCAACTGCAACAACGGATCAGCGAGCTCGCGAGCTCCCTGGACCACAACGACGCATTCGTCATCTTTCCCGAGGGCGGCAACTTCACTGAACGTCGCCGGCTTGCCGGCATCGCCCGGTTGCGAGCACGGGGACTCGAGGACATGGCCCGCCGGTCCGAGGCGATGCGCCACGTGCTGCCACCGCGCCCGGGCGGTGTCGCCGCCGCACTGGCCGCGGCCACCGATGCCGACGTGGTGTGGGTAGCCCACGCGGGACTGGACCACCTGTACAACGTGGTCGACATCTGGCGGGAGCTGCCGCTGGACGGCACCGTACGGATGCGCTGGTGGCGGGTGCCGGCCGCCGAGGTACCGCGCGGCGAAGACGCCCAAGTGGAATGGCTCTACCACTGGTGGAAACGCATCGACGACTGGGTGGACGACACGCGGCGCTCACCCTGAACACTGCTCGCCAGGCGCCTTTCGAAGCAATGGCGAGGGGCCCGGGACCGCGATTCGGCTCCGAATGGCGGCTATATGGGACGCCTACAGGTCCAGACCGAGGTCTAGGGCCGGGGCGGAGTGGGTGATGGCACCCACAGCGAGGTAGCGGACCCCGGTTGCGGCATAGGCTGAGGCGACGTCCAAGGTAAGGCGGCCCGAAGCCTCCAGCTCCGTGCCCGAGCCTTCGGCGCGGCGAACCGCCTCGGCGCACTGCGCGACCGTCATGTTGTCCAGCAGCACCAGCGATACCTCAGCCGCCAGTGCCTCGTCGAGCTCGTCGAGGGTGCCAACCTCCACTTCGCACGGCAGCTGCGGGACGGCGGCCCGTACGGCGGCGATCGCCGCAGTCACCGAACCAGCGGCCGCCACGTGGTTATCTTTGATCAGCACCGCGTCTCCGAGCCCCATCCGGTGGTTGACCCCGCCGCCGCAGCGCACGGCGTACTTTTGCAACGCCCGCAGTCCCGGAAGCGTCTTGCGGGAGTCCCGGATCGCTGTGCCAGTGCCGGCTACCGCATCCACCCAGGCCGCAGTGGCGGTGGCCACCCCGGACAGGTGACACAGCAGGTTGAGCGCGGTGCGCTCGGCGGTGAGCAGTCCCGCCACCGAAGCGTGCACGGCCAGGGCGACATCCCCGGCGGCCAGCCGGTCGGCGTCCTGGCGCCGGGCGCAGACCTCATACCCACCGGGCCCGAGCACTGCGTCGAGCACCGCGAGAAACACCGGCAGCCCGGCCAGCGTGCCGGGGCTGCGTGGTGACACGGTAGCTGCTGCGACGACCCCAGGGGGCACGCAGGCCGCGGTCGTGGCATCTGGGCCGTAACGCAGGTCCTCCGCCAGCGCGGTGCTGACGACCCGCTGGACGTCGTCGAGGTGCACTCCCGTGGAATCCAGCTCCAGCGTCACGCCACCCCTCCCACCGGCATCGGCTGGGTGACCACTGGAACGCCGGCGGCGTCGAGTTCCACAGTGAGGCTGTGCCGCCAGCACGCCGCGGGGCGCGGGTGATCGGTGCGAACGTGGCAGCCCCGGGTCTCGGTGCGCGCGGTCGCGGCGGCCAGCACCGCAGCCGCGACC
>JALZDU010000024.1 GCA_030862405.1 Actinomycetota bacterium
AGCAGGAGTCGCGACTGCGAGTCGCCGACAACACGGGTGCTAAGGAGATCTTGTGCATCCGGGTGCTCGGCGGCAGCTCGCGCCGCTACGCCGGCATCGGAGACATCATCGTGGCGACCGTCAAGGAGGCCATTCCCGGCGCCAACGTCAAGCGTGGTGACGTGGTCAAGGCCGTCATCGTGCGCACCGTCAAGGAGAAGCGCCGCCTGGATGGTTCCTACATTCGGTTTGACGAAAACGCTGCGGTACTCATCAAGCCTGACGGCGAGCCACGCGGTACCCGGATCTTCGGCCCAGTGGGTCGGGAGCTGCGGGACAAGAGATTCATGAAAATTATCTCGCTGGCCCCGGAGGTGCTGTAGCCCATGAGTGAGCGCAGCAAGCGAATCATCAGCGGGCTAGTGCCTCAGTGTGTGATTTCTGTGGCGGCCGCAGACCGGAGGGAGTTGGCCGCATGAGGGTCCGTAAGGGTGACACGGTCGTGGTCATCGCCGGCAAGGACAAGGGCGCCAAGGGTCGGGTGATCCAGGCCTATCCGGACACCGGTCGGGTGCTCGTGGAAGGCGTCAACCGGATCAAGAAGCACACTCGGATCAGCCGTACTCAGCGTGGGGCGCAAAGTGGCGGGATCGTCACGCAGGAAGCGACTATCGACGTCTCGAACGTCATGGTGGTCGACTCGGACGGCAAACCGACCAGGGTCGGCTACCGCACTGATGACGAAGGCAAGCGCGTGCGCGTGTCGCGGCGCAGCGGCAAGGACATCTGAGATGACAACAGTAGAGAAAAAAATACCCCGGTTGAAGACCCGGTACCGCGAGGAGATCGCCGCCGCACTGCGTGAGCAGTTCAGCTACTCAAACCCGATGCAGATACCTGCGGTGGTGAAGGTTGTGGTGAACATGGGCGTCGGTGACGCCGCCCGGGACGCCAAGCTGATGGACGGTGCCGTGCGCGACCTGTCGACGATCACGGGCCAGAAGCCACAGGTGCAACGCGCTCGTAAGTCCGTCGCGCAGTTCAAGTTGCGCGAGGGTATGCCGATCGGTGCCAAGGTGACCCTGCGCGGCGATCGAATGTGGGAGTTCCTGGATCGATTACTGACGATCGCGTTGCCCCGTATCCGGGACTTCCGTGGTCTGTCGCCGGCCCAGTTTGACGGTAACGGTAATTACACGTTTGGGCTCAACGAACAGTCGATGTTTCACGAAATCAATCCGGACAGCATCGACCGTCCGCGCGGCATGGATATCACCGTGGTCACCTCGGCGACCACCGACGAGGAGGGCCGGGCGCTGCTGCGTCGTCTGGGCTTCCCCTTCAAGGAGAGCTGATGGCGAAGAAGGCGCTGATCATCAAAGCCGCGCGCAAGCCCAAGTTCGCGGTGCGGGGCTATACCCGCTGCCAGCGCTGCGGGCGTCCCAAGGCGGTGTACCGGAAGTTCGGGCTATGCCGGATCTGCCTGCGCGAGATGGCTCACCGTGGCGAGCTGCCCGGCGTCAGTAAGAGCAGCTGGTAGGAGATCGCTATGACGATGACCGACCCGATCGCAGACATGCTGACCCGTCTGCGCAACGCGAACTCGGCTTATCACGACCGCGTCGTGATGCCGCACTCCAAAATCAAGGCGCATATCGCCGAGATCCTCCAGCGGGAGGGCTACATCTCCGGCTTCCACACCGAGGAAGCGCCGGTAGGCAAGTCCTTGGTGGTCGATTTGAAGTTCGGCCCGAACCGGGAGCGCAGCATCGCGGGCCTGCGCCGGGTCTCCAAACCCGGCTTGCGGGTGTATGCGAAGTCGACCTCGCTGCCCAAGGTGCTCGGTGGCCTGGGTGTGGCGATCATCTCCACGTCCACCGGATTGCTCACCGACCGGCAAGCCGCTAAGCGAGGCGTGGGCGGGGAAGTCCTCGCCTTCGTCTGGTGAGAGGGGAGCAGACGAGATGTCGCGGATCGGAAAGCAGCCGATCACCGTGCCTTCGGGGGTCGATGTGGTCATCGACGGGCGCACAGTGACGGTGCGCGGACCCAAGGGCACCCTGTCACACACCGTGCCCGAGCCGATCACCGTACAGTGGGCGCCGGACGGCACCCTGCTGGTCGAGCGGCCGGACGACGAGCGGCGCAGCAAGTCACTGCACGGGCTGTCCCGGACCCTGGTGAACAACATGGTCGTCGGCGTCAGCCAGGGTTATGAGAAGCGGATGGAGATCCACGGCGTCGGTTATCGCGTGGTGCTCAAGGGCTCGAATCTGGAGTTCTCCCTGGGCTACAGCCATCCAGTCCCGGTGGCAGCGCCCGATGGGATCACCTTCACGGTCGACAGTCCGACGCGGTTCTCCGTGGCGGGTATCAACAAGGAGACAGTCGGCGAGGTCGCGGCGACCATCCGCAAGCTGCGTCGCCCTGATCCGTACAAGGGCAAGGGCGTGCGCTATGCGGGCGAGAAGATCCGGCGCAAGGTCGGGAAGACAGGTAAGTGATCATGGCTGAGGCAGCGACAACCACCGTGACGAAACGTTCTAAGCTCGGCAACGACGTCTCGACTCAACGCCGGTTGGCCAGGTTGCGGCGGCACCACCGGCTTCGTAAGAGGATCAGCGGTTCGCCGGCGCGCCCGCGCCTGGTGGTCAACCGCTCGTCGCGGCACATTGCCGTGCAGCTGGTGGATGATCTGGCCGGGCATACCCTGGCGGCGGCATCCAGCATCGAGTCGGACGTTCGCGCCATGGACGGGGACAAGAAGGCCAAGGCGGCCAGGGTCGGGGAGCTGATCGCGGCCCGAGCCAAGGCTGCCGGCGTGGGCCGGGTGGTCTTCGACCGTGGCGGCCACGACTATCACGGCCGGATCGCGGCGTTGGCCGACGCCGCCCGCGAGGCCGGCTTGGAATTCTGATGGCAAGAGGTGCTCTGAGGCCCCCGAACTCACCAGCAGAGCTGTTCGGTCGGCCTTCGAC
>JALZDU010000041.1 GCA_030862405.1 Actinomycetota bacterium
GGAGCGATCCGCACCACGCCCCGTTCACCGGTAACCGGATTTTCGAAAACCTCGCCAACGCGAGCCGACATCGTCTGGCCTCCTACAGCTTCTCGACCACCGGCCATGCCAGAGATCCTCAGACCGAGTTCCGTTGCCACAACACCAACCTTCCGGACCAGCGAGTTGCAGGCATCTGATCCTCGTCCAGCACGCGGGCAGCGCACGGGTCCAAAGGAGCCAACTCGCCCCATGTAAACCTCACTCGTTGCT
The DNA here is from genome assembly GCA_030862405.1 of Actinomycetota bacterium. Taxonomy (GTDB): domain Bacteria; phylum Actinomycetota; class Actinomycetes; order Mycobacteriales; family Pseudonocardiaceae. The sequence continues at coordinate 253 of JALZDU010000041.1, forward strand.
GAAACACGGCAGGACGCAACACCGAAGACAACACCAGACCAAACGCCAAGCCGCCATCCGTAATTTTGCGTATGCAGCGCGCAGGCCGTCGACTGGCCGGCCGGACTGCGGCCCAGGCAGGCTCGGGGTCGGGTGGAGCCTGTGGCTTCTGCTGACATCCCGAGCGCGATCACCTGCGGGCAGGTAGGCAAGGACTGTTCTCCGCGGCGATCCCAGGCGGCGTAGTAGAAACGGTAGTAAGGATCCTGTGGGCAGCAGTCGGTCGGCTGAACCAGCTGGGACCGTTCCCCCGTCTGGCGTACCGATGCGTGTTGCTCGCCCATCTCACAGCTTGATGCGGAGAGTCGGGATCGAGTCGATAACGTGATAAGCGCGACAGCAACCAGAGTGTGGATCCGCACAAGGATCATGAACTAGAGTGGCCAAACCTCCGGAACTTGCCATGCGTCCTGCTCCGAATGGGTGGTTCAGTCACTACCTCGGTGGTTCATAAATCCGGGTTAGCCGGACTCACCTAGAGCTCTAGCTTGTAAAGCCAGACCAGCGGAAACATCTTCCTCTATTGCATCGAGTGACGACGCAAGCACAGCGCTCCCAACACGTCTGGCCATACGGTCACCCCTTGCATTCCACAAAGTATTCCGTACGGTCGGTCACGTCCTGCACCAACGAACCACCATGAGTGCAGGAATCCGGACCCGGCGCGCCAAGCCCTGTCCCTCGGGTCCGGATAATGCAACCTCACCCCGACTCGGGACAGGCGCGGCCTGGCGATCGGTGGATGGGACCTACTCCCGTGCGATTTCGAGGCCCTCAGCCGCGCGCGCGTTCATGGAGATTAGATATGACGAGGACTTCCCGATTACTCGTACGTATCGGTATCGCCGCGGCCGCTGTGATGATCCCACTGGTATTCGCGACATCAGCTCAAGCAGGCCCGATGCGCCAAAATCCATGGGATCTGGTGGCGCAGTGCGAGAGCAGCGGCAACTGGAGCACCAACACCGGCAATGGGTATTACGGCGGGCTACAGTTCAGCCCCGGAACGTGGCAGTCCTACGGCGGAGGGGCCTACGCAGCCACCGCCGACCGCGCCACTCGGTCGCAGCAGATCGCCATCGCTGAGAAAGTGCTGCGTGCGCAGGGGTGGAAGGCCTGGCCAACCTGCTCCAAAAAGCTCGGGCTCCGCTGACACCGGCGAGAGACTGAGACCAAGATCAGGCCGTGCTCAGGCCGTCGGACGTCAAGTCGCGTCAGGACACAACAGGACACAACAAGAACAAACCAGCAGCTCACACCAGATCGATCGCCAGACCACCGCAGGCCCGTTCACCAGGTTATGAAAAGTCGGGCATCACGTGGCGACGTCGAGCGTGAGACGGGTGGTTAGTGCGCAAGTCCCCCCTCGGACACAGACACTACGCCCACGGATGATGTTGGTCGGGTTTCGGCCAGTACGGTGTGTTGCGTGTGGTGGTAGGTGAGGCGGATGCCGAGCTCGCGGTAGACCTCTGCTTTGTCTGCCGGGTCGGCGTGGCGCAAGGCGTTCAGCAGGCCACCGAGCGTGTCCACCATCGCGCGGATGTCGTCTCGGCTCATCCGTCGGTTCGCGCCGTGTGGGGTTCCAGAAGTAGGCCACCTATGGTGAGCAGCGGTTTCATGCTGCCCTTTCGTACTCGTTGATCAGGCCACCCAGGATCGGACGACGCTTGATCCGTTCATGGCTGAGATCAGCCACGTGATGGTTCGGTTGCGGTGGGCGAAGGTCGCGGGCACGGTGTGGTCGTCGACCGTTGTAGTGCCGAACATCTTCCGCGAGCACACGCGGAGGAATCTTGACCACCTGGATACCCACATCGGCCAGGACGGCATCGAAGGATGCTGTGAACTATCCGGCCCGATCTCGGACGAGGAACTGGAACTGGGTGAGGTGATCGCCGAGGTCCATCGTCAGGTTGCGGATCTGCTGGGTGGTCCACCGGCCGTCCGGGTTCGGGGTCGCGCCCAGCAGGTGCACGGATCGGTTGGCGACCTCTAGGACGAAGAACACGTAGATCCGTTTGAGTGTGACTGCGCAGTCGACGTGGAAGAAGTCGCAGGCCAGCATCGTCGACGCCTGGGCACGGAGGAACTGCCGCCAGATGGTGTCGGTGTCTCGGACCGGTGCTGGAGGTATCCCCAACCGCCGGAGAACGCGGCGGATCGTGGACGCCCACGCGGTGGCCGAGCTTGAGCAACTCGCCCTGGATTCTCTGGTATCCCCAGTGGTGATTGTCCCGGGCCATGCGCTCGATCAACGAGGCCACCGTGTCCTCGACGGGCGGGCGCCCGACGCGATGTGGGTATGTCCATTTCTTGGCGACCAGGCGACGATGCCAGCGCAGGATCGTGCCCGGCGTGACCAATCGATGTACCCACAGCATCGTGGGTAGGGCCCGAACGAGCGCGGCAAAGACTGTGCGGTCCGCCCAGTCCAGACGGGGCTTTGGGTTGGCTCTGCGCAGCACGGCGACTTCGTGGCGCAGTACCAGGAGCTCGACGTCCTTGGACGCCGACGAGCGGCCAAGCAACACCAGCAGGTTCACCAGTTGGAGGAAGATCAGGTAGAGCAGACGCAAGGACACGGCCCACGATCATGCCGTGGCGGCCGGACGTACCGATCGCCCATGTCAGAGGCGAAGACTGACTTCTCGCACCCCACAGGCTCGCATCCTGCGCGTCCATGACGCCCGCAGCGCCCGCCACGCCGCCGACCTCATCTATGCCCTGCGCGCCGAGTTCCGCACGGCGCCGTGACGTGGTGCCGCCCCGGCTGACCAAACAGCTGGCGCAACTGCGGGTTAGCGACCAAAGATCGGCTAGATCTAGCTCACCAGACTTTTAAGCGATCTCACTTTAGCTACCCAACCGTGATGCGGATTATCGTG
>JALZDU010000207.1 GCA_030862405.1 Actinomycetota bacterium
AACGCATCGAGCGCGCCCGGCGGGCCCGGCCACGGGTGCGCGAGAAGCTCGTCACGCTCGCGCACGGCGCCGGCGGCAAGGCCACCCAGTCGCTGATTGAGGCGGTCTTCCTGGACGCTTTCCGCAATCCCCTGCTGGAGCCGCTCGAGGACGCCGCGACGGTGGTCGCCGGGGATGCGCGGCTGGCTTTCACCACGGATTCCTATGTGGTGTCGCCGCTGTTCTTCCCGGGCGGCGACATCGGTGACCTTGCGGTCAACGGCACAGTCAACGATCTGGCCGTCTCCGGGGCACGGCCAGCTCATCTGTCCGCGGGTTTCATTCTGGAAGAGGGCTTTCCGGTCGAGGACCTGCGGCGGATCGTGGCGTCGATGGCCGCGGCCGCTGCGGCGGCTGGGGTCTCGATCGTCACCGGCGACACCAAGGTCGTGCAGCGGGGCAAGGGCGATGGCTGCTACATCAACACTGCCGGGGTGGGGTTGCTCACCGATAACCTGACCCTCGGGGTGGCCACTGCCCGTCCCGGTGACGCAGTAATCGTCTCAGGCCCGGTGGGCGACCACGGTATGACCATCATGCTGGCGCGCGGTGAGCTGGACCTCGAGGCCGACCTGATCTCTGACACCGCGCCGGTACATGGCCTGGTGCGGGGGCTGCTCGACGCGGTGGGTCCAGACGTTCGGGCGATGCGCGACGCCACGCGTGGCGGCGTTGCGACCATCCTCAACGAAGTGGCCACGGCTGCGGGCGTTGCCGTGGTGGTCGAGGAGGAGGCAGTCCCGGTACGCGCAGAGGTCCGCGGGGCCTGCGAGCTATTGGGCATCGACCCGCTCTACGTTGCCTGCGAGGGACGGATCGTGGTGATCGTCGATCCCGGCGCGACCGACGCCGCAGTGGCCGCACTGCAGGCCCATCCACTCGGCGCCGGGGCCACGGTGGTTGGCCGGGTAGCCGACGATCCACCGGGGTTGGTCCTGCTCAAGACCGGGTTTGGGGGCACTCGGATCATCGATCTCCTGGTCGGCGATCCACTGCCGCGGATCTGTTGAGCACGTTGTCGGGGAGGTTCGCTGAACCGGAATGAGTTGATCACCGAGATCGTGGCTGATTGGCCCGAACCCGGTGAGCTGGTATACATCGAACGCCGGGGCGATAGTTATGCGTTACGGCGCATCGGTGCCGATGGGGTTGTCCCCGCGCCGGCACCGGATGAGTCGCTGCCCGATGCCTGGATCTACTACGGGGGGTGGCAGGCACAGCATCGCGACGACGTGTCGGCGTTCTTCGAGGACCTGTTCGCCGAGATGGAGTCGGCGGCCGGAGGCCATGATCGTTGCCGTTGGTCAGCGGATGACCCCTGGCCGCACGCGCATTAAGTCACTGAGTTGAGGTAAGTCACTGAGTTGAGGTGCGATGGCCTACCGCATCCACGCGTCTGACCGGACGGCGTTCAAGCGTTGCCGTCGGCAATGGGATCTTAGCTCGCCCAACCGGCAGAACCTGGAACCAATATCCCGGTCGGGTCCGATCGACCTGAACCAGGCACTGCGTGATGCGCTTGCGGTGTACTACTTCCCTGGGATGTGGGAGTGGGACAGGGCCATCGTGCAGCCGCTGGTGCATCAGGCTCTGGAACGGTCGGTGCGCGGCCAATCCGAACCTGCGGCGAACAGCGGGGCCGAGGAACAGGCGGCGGCGCTGGCCAGGGGACATGCGCTGCTCGACGCCTACCTGACCTGGGCGCCGACGGTAGACCACTTCACCCCCATCCGCGTCGAGACCGACTTCGAGGTGAACATTCCCAACCCGGCTGCGCCCGACATTACCCTGCTGACCCCGGACGGGGAGGAGATCCGCTATTGCGACCGGGTCGATCTGCTCGCCATCGATTCTGATGACGCCTATTGGGTTATCCAGCACCGGCTAGTCGCTGACGGCTGGACCGATCACGACGACCTGCAGCTCGACGAGCGGACGATCGTGTGGTGTTGGGCGTGGCCGCTGTTCTACCTCGGGATGAAGATCACAGGCACGATCTACAACGAGATCCGCGCTGACGCGCGCGAGCCGAAAACGGGCGAGCCGGGCGCTGTAGTCCCGCAACAAGTGCGGTATCAACAGGTGGGTCACCGGCGGATGTATGCCCGCAGCAGCACTGTCACTGGTGAACGCCTGCATGCCGAGGGCACCGACATGTTCCGCCGTACCCGTATCCGGCGCGACGCGGCCGAGCTGGCGGTCGCCGGCGCAAGTCTGGGCGCTGAGGCACGCACCGCCACGAGCGCAGGTCTCGATCTCTATCCCAACCCAGAGCCTGGGATTTGCGCACACTGCTCCTATCGCTCCCCCTGCCTGGCGCTCAACCACGGTGGCGACGCCACCGCCGAGCTGTTGCGGTCCTACCGACCCCGTCCTGCGGAGCCGGTCCAGGAGGGGCGGCTCGGTGGTGTGACGTGGTCGATGAACCGTGGTGCGGCGCCACCCCGGTGGACTCTCAATTCCTGATACCGCCCCGGACCTGCCCCTTCGGGACTGGCCATCCCGCGTTCTGGATGCAGAACGCGGTTTCGGAGGGCCCAATTACAGCGTTCTGTATCCGAAACGCAGTAGTGCGGCGGCGACGGCGACCTGGCCGAGGCTGATTCCACCGTCGTTGGGGGGCACGCGGCAGTGGGTGAGAACTCGGAATCCGGCCTGTTCCAGGCCGGCCACGGTGCGTTCGAGCAGCAGGATGTTCTGGAACACCCCACCGGACAGCGCAGCAGCGCTCACCCCAGTCGTCTCCCGCAGCATCAGGCAGACCCGGACGATCGCATCGGCGACGCCGTGGTGGAACCGGGTGGCGATCACCTCCCGAGGCACGCCGGCTTGCAGGTCGGCCACCACGGCGCGGACCAGGTCGGCGCCGTGCAGTTGCAGCGCAGGTCCCTCAGTGACCGTCGCCGGGTAGCTGCCCTGCTCGGCGCGGTCAGCCCGCTGCTCGAGCTCCACCGCGGCCTGGCCTTCGTAATTGATCGAGTCCCGGACTCCGAGGATCGCTGCCACGGCGTCGAACAGCCGTCCTGCGCTGGACGTCAGCGGCGCGTTCACTCCGCGGTCTGCCATCGCCAGCACGGTATCCCACTGCTTGGCGTTGCGCCGCGCCAGCTCCTCGGGCACTTCTGAGCCCAGGTAGGCAGCGGCCATCCGCCAGGGTTGCCGGATGGCCGTGGCACCGCCGGGCATCGGGACCGGGACCAGGTGTGCCAACCGCTGGAAACCGGTCAGGTCGGCCAGCAGGAACTCGCCGCCCCACAAGGTGCCGTCGCTGCCGTAACCCAACCCGTCAAAAGCCACTCCCAGTACCGGACCGGCGTCGCTGTTGTCGGCAAGGCACGACGCGATGTGCGCGTGGTGGTGCTGCACCCCGATGAGCTCGACGGGCTCCACGTCGGCGCGCTCCACGGCGTACTTGGTGGACAGATACTCCGGGTGCAGGTCGTGCGCGACCACTTCCGGCGCCACGTCGAAGAGCCGACCAAAATGTGCGATGCCGTCGGTGAACGAGCGCAGGGTCTCGTAGTTCTCCAGATCGCCGATGTGGTGAGAGACGAAGGCGTGGCGCCCGCGGGCCAGGCAGAAGGTGTTCTTGAGCTCGGCGCCACAGCCCAGAATCGGCCTGGGCACCGGTTGCGCCAGGGTCAGCGGTTCGGGGGCGTAGCCGCGAGACCGGCGCACCGGCAGCTCAGCACCGCGAAACACCCGCACCACCGAGTCGTCAGTGCGCATGTGGATCGCCCGGTCATGGGTCAGGAAGGCGTCTGCGATCCCGCTCAGCCGGCGCAGCGCGTCGTCGTCCCGGTAGGCGATCGGTTCGTCGGAGATGTTGCCGCTGGTCAACACGACGGCAGCGGCGGTGGCGCGAAGCAGCAGGTGATGCAGCGGGGTGTAGGGCAACATCAGGCCTAGCGACCGGTTGCCGGGCGCGACGGCCGGGGCGACGGGCGCCAGCGGGCGGCGGGGCAGCAACACCACCGGCCGCCGCCGGCTGGTTAGCACCCGCTCCGCCACCTCGTCGATCACGCAAAGCTCATGAGCGGCATCCAGATCGGCCACCATCACCGCGAACGGCTTGTCCTCGCGGTGTTTGCGGGCCCGCAGCAGTGCCGTCGCGGTAGCGTGAGCGGCCAGTGTCGAAACGTGGTAGCCGCCGAGCCCTTTGACGGCCAGCACGGCTCCACCGGTGAGCAACGCGGCGGCCTCCGTCAGCGGGTCACCGGGCAGCTCGGTGCCATCGGAGTCAAGCAGCCGTAGCTGCGGACCGCAGGCGGGGCAGCACACCGGCTGAGCATGAAAGCGCCGATCAGCGGGATTGTGGTACTCGGCGGCGCAGGCGTTGCACATCTCGAACGGCGCCATCGTGGTGAACGGCCGGTCGTAGGGCACGTCTCGCACGATGGTGAACCTGGGACCGCAGTTGGTGCAGTTGATGAACGGGTAGTCAAAGCGGCGGTCGGTGGGATCGGCCATCTCGCGCAGGCAGTCGGCACAGGTGGCGCTGTCCGCCGAGATCAGGGTGTCCCGGCGACCGGCGGCGTTGCTGGCCACGATGTGGAAACCGAGCTCTCCGGTCGGAACCAGCGGGCTGGTCCGCACCTGCTCGATGACGGCCAGTGGTGGAGCCTGCATGGGCAGCACCGCGAGGAACTCGGTGACCGTCTGCTCGGTTCCCTCCACCTCTACGAAGACGCCCGCGGTGTCGTTGCCGACCCGGCCTGACAGGCCCAGACGGCCCGCGAGGCCGTGCACGTAAGGCCGGAAGCCTACGCCCTGCACGACGCCTTCGACGCGCACCTCAACTCGGATAGATTGCTGCACCAGAGCATTATCTCGCCCTTGACAAGATCCCCGCGGGCGACTGCACTGGGATGCTGACCGAGGAGGGCCGGGTGCACGAAATGGCGATCACGCAAAGCGTGGTCCACGCAGTGTGTGAACGGATGGGTGACACGCCGGTGCGGCGGGTTTGCCTGGAGATCGGCACGCTCTCCGGAGTGGTGGCCGATTCGGTCCAGTTCTGCTTCGAAGTCATCACTGCGGGCACTCCGCTGGAAGGCGCCTCTTTAGAAATTATCCAGCCCTCTGGAATGGCCCGCTGCCGGGACTGCGGCGCAGAGTTCGCGCTGGACGACTTGCTGGTACTTTGTGAGTGCGGGAGCGCGAATCGTGAACTCCTCG
>JALZDU010000055.1 GCA_030862405.1 Actinomycetota bacterium
CTATGGGATCGAGCGCGCCGCCTATGGCAGCGCGAACGTACTTGGGTTGGCCTGTCCACTCGCGTGCCTGCGCGGGCCGGTCCCGCTTGCTGCACGCGGCCTGGCGGCCGTGCTCGCGCGGGCCGGCCCGGCGGGCGCCCGTGGTCACCGCCAGACCTGCGCTGCCGGGGCAGCCGGCGCTGTTGAGTAATCGGCGTGTCCGGGGCAGCGCTGCCCCTCATCGGTTCCGGGATCGTCCACGTCGCGATGGCCCGCCTCAACGACGCTGCGCGATGGCCTGTGGCCACCGTTGACCCGGCGTCGCGACGAGATAGGCGGCCAGAACGAGGGGCAGGCCGGGAAATAGGCGCAGTATCTGACGAACCAGATCCCACTGGCGTGGCGGGATCAGGTCCGGGCAACTGCGGGATTGCGTGGCGAGTGGATCAATGCAGATGTCTCGGCTAGTGGGCTGGCCCGCAACGGACTGGTCACTGCGGAAAACACCGCTTTCATGACACGCCGGTTCCGGCGGCGGTGTTTGGGCCCTACTCGGGCGCGCTTGAAGGCAGGAGGTTTTGCACCGGCTGAGCTGCTGGCTGCCCAGCCGGTGGTGCAGCGTCAATTTCCCCCAGTGGATCTGCTTGCTAGCCGGCGAGAACACCGCCTGTCATGACGGCAGGCCGTGGGCTTATGCCTTGGACATTGCTGCCTGGGCGTTCTGCCAGGCCTGCACCACCTCGGCGGGCAGCCGGCCGCGGTCGCTGACGTTGTGGCCGTTTTTCTTGGCCCACTGACGGATTGACTTCAGTGTCTCGCGGTTGTAGCCGGCGCTGGGGCCGGTGCTTTTGATGGCTCGGCCTGGGCGTGGACCGCTGCGACGCCGTCCACCGATCTTTCGACCCGCTTTGGCATACGGGGACAGCGCGTCGTGTAGCTTCGTGCTGTTTTCATCAGTCAGATCAAGCTCGTAGGTCACACCATCGAGCGCGAACTCGACTGTGCTGATGTTCTCGGCTGCCTCGCCAGTCAGATCGTCGACCAGCGTGACTATGGTTCTCTGCGCCATGGGTAATCTGATTCCTCAATCTCGTTTAGGGGTGTTGCGCACCTTAACGCACCCACTTGTCACATCGCAAACCGGCAGGGCAACGCGCGGAACACAGTGGGTCAATGCATTTACTACCGTGTCCGCTCACCACGGTCCCGGTTCGGGTGCCGGTTCTCGCTTCCGCCAGAGGAAATCACGCGCGCACTGAGGCAAATCACACGCCACCGGACCGGATAAGCCGGGACTGCCGACAGGGACGGGACCCGCCGCGCGACCACGTGGCTAAGTACCCAGGGGCATCGGTCTGGACGTCGATTGACCCGCTGCTATCCAGCAGCAACGCTAACCGTAGCCGGTGCGGCGGATCCATCCAGGTCATTGTCCCCGGCCGCAGTGTGACGATGCGTGCGAGGCGTCCCGAAAAGGATCACACTGATCCTCCCGGAACACGGAGGAGTAAGGGGCATGGGCATTCTCGGATGGATAGTTCTAGGGCTGATCGCGGGAGCCATCGCCAAATTGATCATGCCGGGTGATGACCCCGGCGGCATCATCGTCACCATGCTGTTGGGTATCGTCGGGGCCCTGATCGGCGGATTCCTCGGCAGCCGCATCTTCGGAATAGGACTGCAGACGTTCTGGAACCTGCAAACCTGGATCGTCGCGATCCTCGGAGCACTCATCCTGCTGGTCATCTACCGACTCATCGCCGGGCGTAGGGCAGCCTCGCACTGATCACCACGCACTTGGGCAGACGAAAGCGATGCGGATCCGCCTGCCCATCAGCGATGGGCGACGATGTTGCCGTACGCGAGCTGGCCGCCATGGACTCTCGAAGTTGACCCAGGCAGCTTGTTGGCCAGCTAATCCTGGCTGGCGTCGCTGTAGTTAGTCGAGGTAACCGCGAAGCGCCCGAGAGCGTGAGGGATGGCGCAGTTTGGTCATCGCCTGGGACTCGATTTGCCGGATGCGTTCGCGGGTCACCCCGTAGATCTGACCGATCTCATCCAGCGTGCGTGGTTGGCCGCGGTGAGCCCGAATCGCAGCCGCACCACACCGGCCTCGCGCTTAGACAGCGTGGCCAGCACGGACTGCAGGTGATCCTGTAGCAGCGTTAATGAGGCGGCGTCGATGGCGACGACGGCTTCGGAGTCTTCGATGAAGTCGCCGAGCTGGGAGTCGCCCTCGTCGCCGATAGTTTGGTCCAGCGAGATGGGTTCTCGGGCGTATTGCTGGATTTCCCGCACCTTTTCCGGGGAGATGTCCATCTCCTTGGCCAGCTCCTCGGGGGTGGGCTCACGACCCAAATCCTGGAGCAGCTCGCGCTGAATGTAACCC
>JALZDU010000089.1 GCA_030862405.1 Actinomycetota bacterium
CCACCTCACACCACTTCCCCTGTGGTACCGCCAGTCCAGGAATGCCGAGCTTGATCGACTCTGTCATCACGGCCTCCTGAGGCACCGACTGATCTGAGGTCAGGAGCGGCGGGGTTGGAAAGGGCCCGGCTCTGGTGGCTTACCACCGACGTTGCTGACGATCTCAGCCGCCAGATCGCGGACCTTGACATTGCGGTTTTGTGAGGACCGCCGGAGGACGTCGAAGGCGGCTGCGGCGCTGCAGCGCTGCTGGGCCATGATGATCCCGATGGCTTGATCAATGACCGCGCGCGAGGCCAATGCCCCGTGCAGATCGTCTGACATCTGCGTCTGATCGGCCAGCTTCACCGCAACGGCTATCGCCCCAGCGGCGTTCGCGGCGAACATGTCGAGTTGCCTGCGAGTGTCCGGGGCAAACGCGTCAGGCCCCGTCGAGTAGAAGTTGTAGCCACCCATCTGCCCGGTAGGACCGTTGAGCGGTAGCCCCAGACACGAGCGCACACCCTGCTCGTGTGCGGCCGGGCAGAACCTGGGCCAGCGCTGCTCGCGGGCGGTATCGACGATGTAATGCGGCTTTCCCGTAGCCAACGTGTCCAGGCACGGACCTTCATCGAGGTCATATTGCAGCTGATCAATCCGTCCGGTTCGCTCATCACTGGCGGCCAGGGTGACCGGCCGGGAGTTTTGACGCACGGTGACCCCACACGAGCTGCCCTCGGGTAATGCTTGGGCCGTGAGCTGGGCCAGCCGGTCAAGAAAGTCGCGCAGAGTGCTGCTGTCGAGCAGCAACGCCTGCAACTCCAGCAGGGACGAATGATCAAAAGGCCGTGGTGACGGCAACGACATAGCAAGCACCGGCAATCCGTGGGCATCTCGTTCCCAAACGGCTACCGCAGATGCCACGTCCGAACGGCGTGCGCGAAAGACCCTCGGCAACACACTGATCCTAACTGCCTTCGGCACTGGTACAACATGCACTCCATCGGCATTGAGCATGAGGGTGCCCTCGTCGACGGCGCCCGCTGGTACACCGAGCCGATGTACCAGGCCTCCGCCCGGGTTGATGCGGCACCTGGCGGCGCGCTACCACATCCCGCTGGTGCCACGCCGGACCGTGTCGCCGCCATGCACACCGAACCCAGGACCTTGTTCGGTCGCTTGACGCGGTAACCAGCCGCTGACCGTCCGTGACCACGCCACCCCCCGCACTCCCGCATCGTGGCCGCGCAGCACTGCGAGCTCACCGCCGCTGTCGACGTCAGACATGGGCCGTCCAGTCACGTGCAGCGGTGCCCACGGGCGGGTGCAGCTGTCACCCTGCCGTCGGGAGGCTGCTTGGTGTGGTCCCGTGACTGGTGGCGGCTCGGTCGGTGCTGCGTGCCGGAAAACGGCTTCGTGACGGTGGTGGTCAGCCCCCGAATGTGCCCCCCACTGTCTTGATCTCTCGCAGCTGCTGGCAAGAGCGTGCCTGCTCGAACGCGGCGTCGAGGCGCGGATTGCCGTTAAGGGCCCCCAAAGCCTGGGCATTGTTGGCGATGGCACCCACCACGTTGCTGGCGGCGACCACGGCCCGCCCGATCGCGGTTACGTTATTCGGATCGGCCTGGTCGACCTGTTTCTTCGCGTCGACGAGATCGTCGCTGATGTCCTTGATGTCGCTGCGGACTTCGTTGGCGATCTGCTCGCCACCTTCCACCGGCGGGGCACCCGCTGACGACACGCTGTCCAAGGCCCGCTGCGTCTCAGCCTGCGCCTGGGCCAGGTAGGCACTGTAGGCCTGTTGAGTGGCCGCCGAGGTAGTGAGGTCGAACTCCGGCGGTGATCCGATCCTGTTGACCACGGGGACCAGCGCGCTGCACACCGAGTCGGTCCACTGCACCGTCTGTTCCTGTAGCACCGGCGCGGGAGTGGTTGCGGCGGGATCTCGGTCCGACCCGCAGCCAGCCAACGCCAGCCCCGCGGCGGCGGCCAGGACGGCCAACGAATGACACCGACCACGGCCCTCAAAATTCGAATATATCCTCACGGACGCTCCTCCCCCGCCCAGCGCGCGCTTCCGTCGCTCTGGGCTCGCCTCGATCACAACCTGTCTATAGCTAGCTTTCTCTTCACGCGGCGCGCATTGTACAAGCCGGAGACGATGGCAACCCCGACCGTGGCGATCGCGACCTGCAGCACGATTTCGATCCAGTCGACACCGGCAGTCACCGCGACACCTATGTACTGGGCGAGCAGAGTGCCCAGGAGGGCCCCCACGAGGCCGACAAGGATCGTGAGCAAATCGGAATGTGCCGTGATAATCCCAGTGACGGTCATGGTGTTCCCCCAACGTGGCTGACGACTGGACCGTCTGATCGCTTCTTTTTACTCCTCTAGAAGGTCTGGTGCACGCGCTGCGCCGGCCTGTCGGACGACTCGCCGATTCGGCGCCCGGTAGCGAGATTCCCAAGCTGGTGATCAAGCAGAGGTGCCTCGGCGGGCCTCCGATCCGGGATGGTCCCCGGCGCTGGCATGACGGTGATGGATTTCCTCAGCCGCTGTCGTCAGCACTGCATGTAACAGTCGGTATGACTTGGCGACGATCGTGTGGGCAACACCGCTGCAGCCTGCGCCAAGCCGTTGAGGATGCTTCGTGTGCCCGCGAGCTTCGTGAGTTCTTCACCACTGCGGAACACGTACCGCACTAAACTGTGCACAATCCTGCACTGAGAAAGCGGTGGTGGAATTGGCTAGAACCGACGGCCGCGCCCGAGGCGGCGGAGCTGGACTGTTCAACGTGATCAGCGCCCTGGTCCTGATCTTCGGTGTGGTGATTATCGGCATAACGGCCGCGCTGCTTGCCCGGACCCTGGCCGCGGCGCAGAGCATCGACAACAAGGCGCAGGCTATTGCTGAAAACGCTGGCGACATCAACGTGACGACTGACGCCGTTGCGTCATTGAACCGGACGAATGAGCTCGCCACATCGATCTTGCAAAGCGCCAAGCCGCTGCAGAGCCAGCTCAACACGGTTGCCGCCACTGCCCGTGACATTGCTGACGTGGCGAAGTCGATCAACGAGACGGCCGGAAACATCAACGCCACGGCCGGCACTATCGACCACACGGCCGGCACCATCAATGACACCGCCAGCGACATCGCCACCAACCTCGACACCATCAGCCGCACGGCCGGCACCATTGAGAACACCACTGGGGACATCGCCGCCAACGTAGAAATCCAATGACTTGTTCCAGTTGCATGCCATCCCCGGCAGGTTCCGGGATCGCTTTATGACCTTCGCGAAAACGGCGACCACTTCGTCACTACTGGCCCGGCCCGACTTCCCGCGCCCTGCAGGTGCCCGACGCGACGGCTAACCACGGTGAACAGCGGCCACCTTGATCCGCCACCGCGATTCAGCTCGGCAACGATCAGCCCGGGCTGAAGGTATGGCCGCAGCTCAACGGGTGCACCTGGGGCAGGATCAACCGGTGAGCCAACCCAGCGCGCGGCGCATCGAGCAGCTGTTCAAGGCCGCCTGCTGGTCAAGGACGTCGACGGCGCCACGGAGCTGATTGGGGCAGTGGCGCTGCTGATGGTGTCGGGGCAACCGTGCAGCGGCTGCTGGCTGACGTGCTCAGCCGCGACCTGCTTGGCCCGCCGGACGGCGCGCTGGCCCGACGCTTCGTCGCGGGCACCGCCGAGTTCGCGTCCGGGCGCCCCACGTTCGCGGTGGTGTCAGCCCAGAACATTGACGGCGCGGGCCACGACGAGCGCGGCTCGGCGCCATCCCTGTGTGCTGCTCGGCCAGCCGGTGGAGCGAACCACAGCTGTCGGTCACTTCGCGGCTTCTGGTGCGCCCTTCCTTGCCGGAGCGGCGAACGCCTCGACACCGGCACGCACGCGGAACGGCTCAAGATCAGCGCGTTGGCGCTCAGCCCGGTCGATCAGGTTGTCGAAGTCGACGTCGGGCAGGCGCGAAGCGAGATCGGCGAGGTCGCGCAAGGTCGTCCACAACAGCTTCTTGCCCTCGATCCCCATCGCGAGGACATCAAGCTCTATGAACCGACTGAGCGGCGAGTACGTCCCAAGTCGACCATTAAGCTTCAGTCGCCCCAGGCGCTCGGCGCCGACCGCGAGTCCGATCTTGACCGGATTCATCCGAATCCCAAGACGATGCATGATGCTCTGAAACGTTTCAACGTCCTCTGCGATCCCCGCCGAGACACGTGTAAGCGCCTCACCGAGTTCGGTGTCGCGATTGTTGCGCTGCGACCGTTGGGCGACCTCTCGCCACAGCATGCCTAATGCGAGTTGGTCGTTCATGTAGATGCCAAGAAATTCGTCCACGCCGAGGAGTACCCATCTATCAGCACGCAAACCCTCCCCCTCGCGGCTAGTGGACCGGACAACCCCCTCACCCCGAGCATCCTGACCACCCAAGATCGCTCGGAGGACGCCGCCCAGTGAGATCATCGGCAGAGTTGATGCCGTGCGCCTGATGGTGAGAGCCGCCAGTCCAGAGACGTCGATGGGGGCTTAATGGTCCGGTAAGGCGAGAATATCTATGGGCTGATCTTTACAGTTGCCTCGTGCGATTTACTCAACGATCCGGTCTCGCCGACGGGGCTCCGCGTCCACGCGAATAATCGGCTGCACACCGTTACGTCACGATTATGCGGGTCCCCGATCGGCGGACCGGATTCATTGGGGGCTGGCAGTCACTCCCGGGTTCGGCGTCGCCCTACTACGCCTGTTGTACGGGCGGCTCGTTCGGCTCCGAGGGCCCGGTCGGGGTTTCGCCCTGATCGGGGCCACCCTGGGGAACGCGGAGGGCGGGCTCTTCCTGGGCTTCCTGCGGGATTCCACTCGGGTCGATCCGACCGCCTTCTGTCTCACCAGGCCCGGTCATGTCGGGCTTGTCCAACTTATCCGTCATGAGCACTCTCCTCGTGCGTCATCCGAGGGCAGGCCGAGGCCGCCAGTGCGGAAGCCATGGTCACCCTCGTGATCTCTCGTCGTGGTCGCGCATGGACTACCCGGTCAGAGGGCATCTCACACGTTTTCCCGTCAATCATCGGCGCTGATGACCACGGTGCTTTTAAGCCGCTACCATCGGCGGCACCGGTTATGCAGCTAGCCGCTTCTCACAGCACATGCTGGATGGGGAGGCACTGCTGTCGCTCGTGTCGGTGTCCCGTCACCGACGGGCAGCGACGGCTTCGCGTTCGAGGAAGTCGATGAGCCGTGTCTGGCCAAAGTGTTCGCCGGTGTGGTTGCGGGCTTCGGTGATGCCATCGGTGTGCAGGACCAGCCAGTCGCCGGGCTGGAGAGCCACCGGCACTGCTCCCGCGGCCGAGGGCCGCGCAGATTCCACGCTCGTGAGCAGGTCACCTCGAGAACCCGAGGCGCTCGACGCCGTCGAGCAAGGGAGCCCACAGCCGGCGGCGGTCGTCGGCTTCGGTGCGACCAAGAAGCTCGCGGCCGATGGATCTCGGCTGGGTAGCGGGATGAGCCGTGCTGATTAACTCTGCATGGCAGGCGGGATATCCTGCTCCTTCATAGCGCGGGTGTCACGGGGCGGCAGGAACGGCTCCTGTTCTGCAGGCTGGCCGGCTTCGATGCGTTGACCCCTGGCCAATTCAGCGTCGAGTTCCGCACCCAGCAGGATGGCGATGTTGGAAATCCACAGCCACACCAGGAAACCGATCACCCCACCCAACGAACCGTAAGTCTTATTATAAGAGCCGAAATTCGCCACGTAGAACGCGAATCCGGCTGAGGCCAGCACCCAGACCACCACAGCGAGCACACCACCGGGGCTCAGCCAGCGGAACCCGGGGTGTTTGACGTTGGGAGACGCCCAGTACAGCAAGGCGAACACCAAGCTGACCAGCAGGGCGATCGCGGGCCACTTGGCGATGTCCCACACCAGCACTCCGGTAGAGCCGATCCCGAGCAGTTGCCCAGCTCGATCAGCCACAGCCCCAGTCGCGACTACTCCGACTGCGCACAATGCCAGCAGCACTACCACCGCCAAGGTTAGACCCACCCGTAGCGGCACGGTCTTCCACACCGGGCGCCCTTCGGGCATCTCGTAAATGGCGTTGGAGGCTCGCATGAACGCCCCGATATAGCCCGAGGCCGCCCACAGCGCACCGACAAGACCGATAATGGCCAACAGCCCGGCAAGGCTCTCAGAGTACTGCAATTCCCTGATCGCGTTGACTAGGACGTCCCCGGCCTGCCCGGGGGCCATAGTGTTGATGTTGTCGATCAGCGTCTGTGTCGCCGAGGGCCCCAGCAGACCCAGTACTGCGGTGAGCACGATCATGGCGGGGAAGATCGACAGAACACTGTAGTAGGTCAGTGCCGCGGCCCAATCGGTGAGATTGTCCTCGCCGAATTCCCGCACCGTGCGCTTGAGCACGGCCCACCACGAGCGCTTGGGCAACTCAGCAGGGCCTTCCGGCCCGCTACCCGTAGCACGTCCGGAAACCGCTTCATCATGCTCGTGGGCGTGCTGTCCCAATATTCCCACCGTCCTCGGTCGATCGTGCACAGAGGTGCCCGACGCTGGGCTGGGTATCGCAAATCGACGGCGCCGCACGCTTCCACCCGCGGCCGGACATCGCCAACGGGTAGCCGATAGACAACCAATTCTGGGTGACCTGCGTCTTGAGCTCCAGCGCCTTACCGCCCCGTCTGCCCGTTTCGCTCATGCGGCGCTACATACCCGCAACGGTGTGCTGTAACACACGCATCGAGCGCAGTCTTCCAAGCCGACCCCAACCACGACACTGTGCGCGGCCTGACCACGTGCTCGGTCGCGGCTGGATCGGGCAGGCACAACCAGTGTGGGTGTGCTGCCGCCGGCACAGCGGACCAGGGGCAATTATGCGCTCCAGCCCGCTGCTCGAAGGAGGGCACAAACTCGGTCCAACTTACAGGCCAGCTCGTTGCGCCTCGTCTTTCTTGCCGTAGGTGACACCGCCGCCCTCGCCCGCACTTCCCAGTCGGCACTGACACGACGGAGGTCATTGGCTCAGCTCCAGTATTGCCCCAGGGTTAGCATCAGTATACTAGTACTTATGAAGCAAGACGACTATTTTCTGAGAAAATAATCCTGCTAGGTGTACCTACGGTGCACGCAGTGACTTGATAACAATCTGATGGGCGCGAACGTTATCTCGTGCACACTAAGGAGTAGAAATGATGAAAGGTAATCCTTTCTCGCAAAAACTAGTTCCCAAAACGCTTGCTCGCATCGGCGTCATAACGAGAAGTCCTCTCCTTTGGGCCCTGGTTACCACCATCATGGCCACTGCGGGGGGATCGAGAGGAAAACAAGCGGCGTTGCGAGGATCCGTGTGCTACTTGCTGGGGCTTGGAGCTGGCAATTTGCCGAAACCTCTGTTCGGGCGGGCTCAGCCCCGTCACCCTCGGCCTCGAAAACCGCAGATTATAAGGGGTGCTTTCCCTCCGGTCACGCCGCAGCGGAGGTAGCTTACGTATTTGGAGCATCGCTGGAGGCTCCCGTTACTTTCTTACCGCTTGGAACAATGGCACTGCTTGCACACTTATCGCTTGTCAAAGCCGGAAAACATTACATAAGTGACACGCTAGTGGGGGGAATGATTGGACTCGCGATGGTTGCACTGACGGCAAAGGCATGGCCACCTCAAACCGCCCTTGGCCGCACGCTCCACAGCGGCCACGCCTGATGCGCCACCGGAACGTTCACTAAGCAGCCGGCTGCCAACGCTGGTAGGCCATGGGCCAATCCACGCGCTCCTCAGGATTCGCACCAGCCACAGCAGTGAGTATTCCGCCAGGCCTGGGGGCGCCCGTGTGGCCGCCTGCGGTCTGACCCTTCCTCCCGCGCCGCATCGATTAGGCTGAAGGCCCGAGCTTTATCGTGGGGCGGCATGAACGTACGTTGTGCCGTGGCGCCAGGGTCGCCCGCGCCGATCGTCACCAACGCCATTCGCGCGGGTGGCGGCACGGTCGTGGACATCGCCAACGCGGAAGCACTGATGTGGACCGATCCCCTCGACGCGCCCGGGCTCGGTGAACTCTTGGCTGTGGCGCCCAGCATCCGATGGGTCCAGCTGCCGTTCGCGGGCATAGACCGCTTCCTCCCAGTCATCGACAGTCAGCGGGTCTGGACCAGCACGAAGGGGGCATACGCCTCGCCGGTCGCCGAGCACGCCTTGGCCTTGGGACTGGCCGGCATGCGGCAGCTGCCCGCCCGGGCGCGGGCACGGGAGTGGGGAGCGCCGTCGGGACGCCAGTTGGTGGGTGGGAAGGTCACCGTGGTGGGCGGTGGAGGGATCACCGAAGCCCTCCTTTCTCTCCTGGCGCCGTTTGCGGTGGACGTCACCGTCGTACGCCGCCGCCCCGAACCGCTCGCGGGTGCGGCGAGGGTAGTGGGCCCTGACCGGCTGGACGAGGCTTTACCGGGCGCCGACCTCGTCGTGCTCGCCCTGGCCCTCACCCCCGAGACTGTCGGCATCATCAGCGCACCGAAACTCGAGCGCATGGAAAGGCACGCATGGTTAGTGAATGTGGCCCGCGGCGCCCACGTAGTCACTGACGACCTCGTCGCTGTCTTGCAAGCCAAGTCGATCGGTGGAGCTGCCCTTGACGTGACCGAACCCGAGCCTCTACCCGCCGGTCACCCGCTGTGGAGCCTTGACAACTGCCTGATCACCCCGCACACCGCGAACACATGGGAGATGGCCGAGCCCCTGTTCGCCGATCGAATCCGACGCAACGTCGAACGGTTCGCAGCCGGACAGCCACTCCTCGGTGTGGTCGACCCCGCCCTCGGATACTGACGTGGCTAGGGTCGGTTCTGGGCGATCGTGTCGCGTGGATGCGTCCAGGGCCAGGCGGCGCCGGTTGACCTGGCGATCGCAGCTCGCACGACGTCGACAAGCACGTCTCGGGTCATTCCGCCGACACCCTCGAGCCCGGCCTTGAGCTTGAAGCGCTTCTCTGGGTCGGGTTCGTTCACCGCGCTTTCGATGAGCACGGCCAGCATCCGGTCGGTCAGCAGTTCGGCGTTGTCCGGCAATCCGCCGGTGACTCGCAGCGCGCGTTCGGTGACGTCCTTCACCACAGGTGGCTCTGTCCTGGCGCTTCTGCCTATCCCGCCGCCGTTTACGGTCACGAGGTAGGTGTGGGTGCTCAAGCGGCGCAACGACTCGCGCACGCTGTCGTATTGCTCCTCAGGGAAGACGCGCAGCGCCTCACCGACCTCGATACTGTGTCCGTTGCGCTGGAACCGCTCGATCACCCAGTGCAGCACTTCGAAATCGTCACACCACAGCTCGTTCACGCGGCCGCCTCCCGGGTCCGCCACATAACGACGATCTACGAGTGGAGGGCCAACCGGCGGAGGAGCATTGAGCGCCGCCTCCGCCGGTCCCCCCGCCTCCTAACCCAACTGTCCGCGGATCGCTCCGTTGGGCAACTCAGTTGAGTGGACGTTGAGATAGAAATTGGACGGATCGTGGATGGCTGCCTGGATCTTGTCTCGTGGGCTCATCCCGTGGCTGCCGTCCACATGAACGCAGCCGGAGACCGTGTTCTTGGATCCGGCGAAGTGCTTGTCATTGAAGAAATCGATCCAAGGTGAGCCCTCCTGCCCAGGGGGCGCGGCGTGGAGACGGAAGGCGGTCACCACTCCGTCGAGTTTTTTCCAGGTCAGAGCAAAGCAGGCTGTCTCGTGTTCTGGGTCGAGGTCTAGACGGGCGTGGCCTTGCCCATGGGAGTCGCCGCCACCAGGGACGTGACTTCCGGTCAAGTGGACGGAGAAGTATCCGTAGCCTGGTGGGGCTGCCTCGTCCGCTGCTGCCGGTATAGGTACGGTGAGGATGAGGATCGATGAGATGAACGCCAGCCAGGCTCCGACGCGTCCTATTCGTCCGGTGCCTTCGCGGTGCGGCATGTTGGTGTCTTCCTTCCTTGTCTAGCCCCGCTTGCAAGCTGGATCACTTCAGACCACACAGACAGACCGCGCCTCTCAAGATCTCGGCAGCATAAGGTGAGATCGTCAGATTTGCTTTGTGTTCTGGCGACCGCCACGCCGAGATTCACGAAATAGAAACGAGGCAGGAGGCCGCTCATGAGGCGGTTCAGGAGATCGCGCAGAAGAAGCCGAAACCCTTTAGCCTGACCTGCTCCAGCGCTAATGAGCTATATAATCTGTCTTAGCTCGCTCTGTGTAAGCCATACCAGTACTGATGTAACGCTTCCTCACACTGCAACTCTATTAAAGCGCAGATGTGGATATCTTGCTACTGTAAGTGACGACTACGACCACCCGCTGACCGGTCTGGTGGCTGCACGGCCGCTGCAAGAATGTCAGCATGGCTGAGACACCCGCGGGTTCCCCCGATATGCCGCCGCCGTGCCCCCCTCGCCCGGGGTCTCCGTCCGACCTCGGGTTCGTGCGCAGGCCCATGGTGCGGTGGCTCGATCCCCACCAGCTCGTCGACACCGCTGTCCGGGTTCTGCTCTCAGGCATCTTCAGCTCCTACGCCGACAGTCGGGAGTTGCAGGCACTGCAGCCGGCCGAGGTTCCGGATCACTCCGGGCAAACCCATCTGTGGCTGGACTATGTGGCCGATGTCGGCGATGGGTGGAACTCGACTTACACGATTGCCAGGCTCCTGGCCACCGAAGAGCTCAAGCTCGACTGGGACGGTGAGACCTACGCCACCGAGCGGGGACGGATCCTTGTCATGGGCGGTGACCAGGCCTACCCGGTGCCCAACGCTGCGGAGTACGAAAACCGCATGCTGGGTCCCTACCGGGCGGCGCTGCCGTGCGTCCCCGGACAAGCTCCTGAGCTTTTCGCCATTCCCGGAAGCCACGACTGGTATGACGGGCTGGTCAACTTCACCAGCATCTTCTGCCGCAACCGCTGGATCGGCGGTTGGATAACGCGCCAGCGCCGGAGCTACTTCGCGCTCAAGCTCCCGAACGGCTGGTGGCTGTGGGGCATCGATATCCAGTTCGGGTCCTACATCGACGAAGCTCAACTGCAGTACTTCGCCGACGTCGCCGCGGAGCAGATGCAGCCCGGGGACCGCGTCATTCTCTGCACCGCCAAGGAGGTCCAGAGCGGCCGGAAGCCGACGGAGGTCCATTCCGACCGGGATGTGGAGTACCTCGAGCGCGAGATCATCCAACCCAGTGGTGCCCAGCTGTTGCTGTACCTCAAAAGTGGGAAGCATCACTATGCCCGCTACGAGGAGGAGAATGGCTGCCGCCAGCACATCATCTCGGGCGGTGGCGGCGCCTTCTTACATCCCACCCACAACCTCCCCGAGCGCATGCACCTGTCCAGAGCAGCGGGAGCTGCCGCCTACCGCAGAGCCGAGACCTATCCGTCACCGGCGGTATCGAGGCGGTTGAGGAAGCGGATCTGGCTGCTTCCTCCCTACAATCTGCCCCTTGCCGCAGTGTTCGGCGCCGTCCACGTGCTGTTGGCATTCATGCTCGGGCTGCATCTAGGAGACCGCCACGTGTCGCTTGGCCTCGGTGACTTGCGGCACGCTTTGTGGGAGAGCCCGACGTTCTTCCTCCTCATCCTTTTGATGATGGTGTCCTTGGCCGGGACGGTGCGCTTCGCCCACGATGCCAGAGGTGTTGGCCGATTCCTGGTGGGCATAGTGCATTCGACACTGCAAGTCGCGGGCGTGGCCGGGGTCATGATTGCCGCTTCCTGGCTGTCGTATGCGTCAGGGCTTGGCGGCGTGTGGTCCCTGGTCGCCTTCCTCAGCCTGGTCGGCGTGGTGGGTGGCATCGGCGCAATGGTGGGGCTGTCGGGTTATCTCTGGGCCGCCAACTGCTTTGGCCTTCACCAAACCGAGGGGTACGGAGCCCAGCACCACCAGCACCTCAAGCACTTCATCCGTCTGCACATCGAGGCCGACGGTCCCCTGACGGTATACCCCATAGGTGTCGACCGAGTCGCGCGGAAGTGGACCCTGTGCCCGGACGCACCTGCTCATGCTCCCTGGTTCACCCCACATGGCTTCGAACCCCAGCCGCATCTCATTGAAAAGCCAATCACGATCAGTGGTCAACGAAGCCCAGGAAATTCCGAGGCACATCCACACTGATTAGCCTGCGGATGCGGCCGAGGGTGAATCGGTAGCCGCGACACGAACGCGCGCGATGCGCCGGCCGTCCAGTTCCGTGACGGTGAAGCGGTGGCCCAGTGCCTCGACGCTGTCTCCCACCGTGGGTATGTGGCCGAGCTGGGACACCACGAAGCCGGCGAAAGTGTTGTAAGGGCCCTCCGGCAGTTCGATTCCGACCAGTTCATGAACGTCGTCCAGGTGCAACAGCCCGTCCAGCTCGATACTGCCGTCGTCTAGCCGGCGGCTGGGTCGACCACGTGGGTCGTATTCGTCTTCGATGTCACCGACAAGTTCCTCGATGAGGTCCTCGAGCGTGACGATGCCGTCCGTGCCGCCGTACTCGTCCACGACGATGGCGAGATGCCCGCGGCGGCGCATCTGGGATAGCGCCGACACCAAGGGTAGCGTCCCAGGCAGCCAGGGTACATCCCGGGCGAGCTCGGCAACGGTCTGCGGCTGCTCAGCTCGCGAGGAACCGTAATGGCGGCGGTGGACGGCGGTGAGCACGTCGCGGACGTGAGCGACGCCCAGGACATCATCGGGAGTGTCTCCGGCGACGGGATAGCGGGAGTGCGGTCGGCTGGCGATGTAGTCCGCCGCCTCCTCGATCGGCATCGTTCCCGGCAGAAAATCGACCTCGGTCCGCGGGATCATGACCTCGTTCAGAACCCGGTCAGTAGCGGTGAAGACATCGGTGAGGACTCGCCGCTCCTCTGGTGTGAGCTCCTCGTGGCTCCCGACCAGCGCCCGCAACTCCTCCTCGCTGACGTCCTCGGTCTTGGCGTGCGGGTCGATGCCCAGCAGGCGCACGACCGTGTTGGTCGACACCGACAGGAGCCAGATCACCGGCCGGAACAGCTGGGCGATGCGATCCAAAGTAGGCGCGACAAACAGGGCCACCGACTCAGGCCGCTGCAGGGCAAGCCGCTTGGGCACGAGCTCCCCGAGCACCAACGAGACATAGGCCACGATCAACGTGACGGCCACCAGCGCCACAGTTTCGGCCAGTGCCTCGGATAGTCCCCATCCGGCCAGCACCTGCTGCAGACTGACCGCGGTGGTCGCACCGCCATAGCTCGCCGCGAAAAACCCGGCGACGGTGACACCGATCTGGACTGCGGACAGGAACCGGCTGGAGTCCTCGCTCAGACGCGCGACCGCCCTGCCACGCCTGCCGCGCTCGGCCAGCCTCCGCACCTGCCCCTCGCGCAGTGAGACCAGCGCAATTTCGGACGCCGCGAAGTAACCGCCGATCAGCACGAACAGCAAGACCAAGAAGCTGGCGAATGGGCTGCTCACCTCGACATGATTGCCCACACCGCAGCTGCTGCCGAGCAGGCCCGGTGCCCTTGCAAGACGGCGCCCGTCACGTCACGTGCGCCAAGGCGTCCGTCACGCTGTCGGCGAAGGTGAAGTGCTTTCGTAGTCCGGTAGCTTCCAGTGCCCAGTTGGCGGTCTGGGAGTTGCACACCAACCACAGGTCGCGGTCTTCTCGGCTAGCGAGCTCGTTCGTCTCGAACAGCACGGACAAGCCGGCTGACCCCAAAAACCGCACACCATCAAGGTTGACCACCACAGCCTGGGCCGCGACCACCTGCGCGGTCAGAAAGGTGGCCAGTTCCGGTGCCGTCAGCGCATCGATCTGCCCCACGACGGTGACCACCCGCGCGTCGGGTCCGTGTTCGGCGACCTCCAGACTCAGGAGGTCGGACGACAACGGTCCTGCGATACTCAACGTGCCCGGTAGTAACCCCATCTCCAGCTCCCTCCTCACAGCCACGCCGACGCCCCGCGGGCGCCGATCTACCCCGGTACGGCCCGGCGCCGGTTCCAGACACCAGGACCATTGGTTGCTGACAGTTACCCTATCTCACTCAGGAGTAAACATCCTTTCTCAGCTGATGCAACGCCGGACTGGGAGGAATGGTTAATCCTGCCGGCCGCGGGGTATCCCGATGGCATGACTCGTCCACTCGACGGGCTGCTCTCCCGGCCCTCCCGCTCCCCGTGGCCATTCGCATTACCGCCGCTGGACGTCACGACATCCGCAACCGTGCACAACGCCACCACGTTGCGTCGAACCTTTCGCCGCTGGGTCGAGGCACTCGTCGGAGACGACGATGCCAACGACCTCACCCTCGCGGTGTACGAAGCACTCGCCAACGCAGCCGAGCACGCCTTCACCGCACAAGCGCAACCCGGCTCCATGCGGTTACGTGCCACAGCCGCAGACGGCCAGATCACCGTCACGATCACTGACAACGGCGCGTGGCGGGCCCCCACAGCCTCCAATGGTCGACGCGGCCGGGGACTGTCACTCATGCGCACACTCACCGACGATGCGCACGTCGAATCGAACCGCCAAGGCACGACTGTTCGCCTACAACACCCGTTTCCGCTGCAGCAGACCGCATAGCGCTGCGCGTTGAGTGGACATTGTTCTGAGTCGAGTTGGAGAGCCGATGGCCCTGCCCGCTGCCGTCAGCGACGCGCACGATGTCACCCGTTGGCTGCCAGTACCCCGCGGCCCGCTGTCGGCCACCGTGGTCGATGCTCTGGCGCAATGTCCGTCGTCTGAGCCGTTGCCGCTGGCAGATGTTGCTGCGGCCGATCCGTATGGCGAAGACCTGAACGTGGCTCTCTACACCTGCTACGAGCTGCACTACCGAGGTTTTGACGGCGTCGATCCGCTATGGGAGTGGGAGCCGGAGTTGCTTCGACTGCGGGCAGCGATGGAGCGCGCCTTGCTCGCCGCGGTACGCGGCGACACCGGCCACGACGACGATGTCGCCGCCGCACTGGATGCGGTGCTGGTCGAGCCGATACCTGGCAACGGGGTCTCGCATTACCTTCGCGACGTTGCCCAGTGGTGGCAGATGCGCGAGTACATCGTGCACCGCTCGGTGTATCACCTGAAGGAAGCCGATCCGCACGCCTGGGTCATTCCTCGCCTGCAGGGGCAGGCCAAGGCATCACTGGTGGCAGTCGAGTTCGACGAGTTCGGCGGCGGTCGTGGCGAGCGCCTGCACGCTCAGCTGTATGCCGATCTCATGGCCGCCGCCGGGTTGTCCCCAGCGTATTTGCATTACCTGGACGACGTGCCCGGACCGGCAATCACGATTGTGAACATGATGTCGATGTTCGGGCTGCATCGCAGGCTGCGCGGTGCCATGGTCGGACACTTCGCGGTTGCCGAAATTACCAGTGCGCCCAGCGCGCGACGGGTGGCCCAAGCACTGCAACGGTTGGGCGCGCCACCAGCATGTACGCATTTCTTCACCGAGCATGTCGAAGCCGACGCCGTGCATGAACAGGTGTTGCGCCGAGATGTGATCGGTGACCTCCTTCGCCGGGAACCTCACCTCGCCGCGGACGTCGTGTTCGGGATTGCGGCGACCGAGCTGCTGGAAGCCCGCCTGGCCGGACACCTGCTCACTGCCTGGCGCAATGGCACGACGTCGCTGCACCGCCCGCTGCCGGAGCACTCAGTCCAGGTTTGATCCAGCAGAGTCCTCGGCGTCCTCTCGCACGCGCCGGCGATGGCTGGCGTCACAGAACGGGTAACGCCGGCTACGCCGGCATGCACACACTGCGACCACGAACCGGTCCGAGGTGACGACCTGACCGTCATCGGTCACCAACTCGACCGGTCCTTCGATCAGTACCGGGCCGCCGGCGACTACGGTGACCCGCCTTCGATCTCGACGCAACGGTTCAGTAACCGAGTTTTCCGGATCACGGTTGGGGACCGGGTCGGTCACCACGGATCACCACCAATTCCTCGTACCGCTGTCCTACCTCGATCAGGCCTTGCCGCTCCAGTAGGTCAATCCGGCTTCGCATCACCGGACCGAAAGGCTCCATACGACGAGCCACGACGGCAGCCTTCAGTCCTCGCTGGCGCAACACGTCCAACGTGGTCTCGACCCCAGATACCGCGGAATGAACGATCAACAGCATTCCACCGACAGAAAGTAGTTCAGCAGCATTGGTGCACAACGGATCGAGAAGCGCCCGGCCATCCAAAGCCGCGTCCCATGCCCTACTCGGTCCACGGCGGGGAACATCCGGGTGTGCACATGGCACGTAGGGTGGGTTAGCAAGAATGACGTCAAACTGCCGGCCGGCGAGGAACTTCAGCATATTTCCACGTACAACTCGGACCGGAAGCCCACGGATCATGGTGTTGAACCGAGCCGCCATCGCGGCTCGGCGCGAGATGTCCACAGCCGTGACGTGCGCTGCGCCGGCGCGGGCCGCCGCGACCGCCAGCGCGCCGGTCCCGGTACACAGATCCAGAACACGTGCCGCATAAGGAATCGTCGCGTCGTGCAAAGCCTGCGCCAATAACCACGTATCTGCCTGCGGCCGGTACACGCCAGGCGGTCTGAGCAGCCACACAGCGTAGTAAGTACCCCAGTTCGCATCTGATCAAACGAACCGTTCCGGTCCCCACCAGCGGCGACTAGTTGAAGCGGGCAAACAGAAAAATCCCGTAATGCCACACCCGTCGATGCCCTGCGCGCAGACCTCAAAACTCCGCGCGGTGACGTCGACCACCAACTGTGGACGGTGAACTTCAGCCCCCGGATAGGCTGCCATCGCTTGCAGCCACGGCACCCAGCACGACACGGAGGAGATGAGGATGCGCGTCACCGGGCTCGGGCACGCCGGGCTGTTCGTCCAGACGCACGCCGGCAGTGTGCTGTGCGATCCGTGGGTCAACCCGGCGTTTTTCGGGTCGTGGTTCCCGTTCCCGGACAACAGCCAGCTCGACTGGTACAACCTCGGGCAGGCCGACTACCTCTACGTCTCGCACCTGCACCGCGACCACTTCGACGCCGAGCTGCTGTCCCGCCACGTCCGCAAGAACACCACGGTGCTGCTGCCGGAATATCCCACCGACGAGCTGGAGCGCGAGCTGGCGGCGCTGGGCTTCACAACATTCCTGCGCACTGAAAGCGGTGTCCCCGTCGAGCGCGACGGGCTACGAATTATGATCACGTCGCTGACCGGGCCGAGTGACGGCCCGATCGGGGACTCGGCGCTGTCGCTGGCCGATGGGCGCACCGTGGTGCTGAACCAGAACGACGCGCACCCGCTCGACATCGAGGCGCTGCGCGAGTTCGGGGACGTGCACGCCTACTTCACCCAGTTCTCCGGCGCGATCTGGTGGCCGATGGTTTATGACCTGCCTGAGGGCGCCAAGCGTGAGTTCGCGCGGCGCAAGCGGGCAGCGCAGTCCGACCGGGCGCTGCGCTACATTGACGCCGTCGGTGCCGCGCACGTGTTTCCCAACGCCGGACCGCCGTGCTTCCTGGACGAGGAACTGTTCGGCCTCAACGGCCACGGTGTCGACGGGGACAGCATCTTCACCGACCAGGTGCAGTTCCTGGCCGAACTGCGCGCCGCCCGGCCCGCGGTGTCGGCGCACCTACTGCTGCCGGGCACCGTCGCGCAGCTCGACGGCCCGCACTGCACGCTGACCCACCAGCACACTGACGGTGAGATTCAGCACATCTTCGAGGAGAAGACCGCGTACCTGCGCGAGCTGCAAGCGCGCAAGCAGCCTGAATTGACCCGGGAGCGGGAAAGCCGCGCGCCGGTACCCGCCGACCTACTCGAGGCGCTCAAGGGTTGGTGGGAGCCACTACTCAAGCGCGCCGACAACATCTGCGAGGGGGTGGGTGGTCCGGTGCGCCTCGACGCCGGCGAGCTGTCGGTCGTCGTCGACTTTCCCGCTCGCGAGGTCCGCGGCTACGCCGGGGAGAGGTGCCGCTACCGCTTGTCCACCACCGCGGACCTGGCCGCGACCAACGTTGCACGTCATGAGGTCGACTGGTCCAACAGCCTGTTCCTGTCGTGTCGCTTTATTGCCAGCCGGGTCGGGCAGTACAACGAGTACGTCTACATCTTCTTCAAGTGCCTGTCCGAAGAGCGCATCGACTACGTCGAGAACTGGTACGACGAGCGCAACGACGACGGCCAGGACATCGAGCTCGACGGCTGGCGCGTGCAGCGACGCTGCCCGCACCTGCGCGCCGACCTCACCAAGTTCGGCAGCGTCGACAACGGCGTGCTGACCTGCGCTTTGCACGGCTGGCGCTTCGACCTCACCAGCGGGCGCTGCCTCACCTCCGCGGGCCACGAGATCCGCGCGACGCCTATACAGGCGTAATGCAACGGAAGGTCAGAAGCGGCAGGCGCCGACGCCGGCCTCCTGATTCCGAGCGATCGCGCTCTCGATGCCCGGACGGACCTGTTCAGCGG
>JALZDU010000091.1 GCA_030862405.1 Actinomycetota bacterium
CTGGCCCGCGAGTTGCTCACCGAACGCGGGTTCCAACTGATCCCCGATTCGTCCGCTGGTCCCTCCTCTCTTCACCGGCACGGCATTGGCTATGCCTGCCACGACACCGATTTAATCGCCGCGGGCACCCGGTGGTTCGCGGCCCGGACGCGGGCCCGCGGCTACCCCCGCGCCGCCGGATCTCGGATCAACCCTGCGTCACCCCAAACCGGCGGATATCCTGGGACGGGCGCGTTGAGGCCACTAAGGCCGACGCAGCCCGGCCTACTGCCCCTGCCCGGTGCACTGATGCATTGAGCGTTCGGTCCACCGAGCTGGTCCACCTGCGTGCTCAGAAGCCACGCAACAGGTCTTCGGATGCCCGGTTGTACGGTTTCCGGGGTGCCTGAGGGGTCTACCTCGCTGCTTTGGTGCATGGCGAAGACGCCCTTCGCCTTAATGAGCTTCCCCCGTAGCACGGGGACCCGACCTGAGTGCCTCGGCCACCAGGAAGAATGCTGCCGTGCCGCCTCCTCACCCTGCTGAGTTCTGTCGTCGCGCTATTCAGCTGGCTGTCATGGTGCGCTTTCCGATGCGGCGAGGCGGGAAAGGCAAACGTCTGGCTCGGTCCTTCACCCCAGGCAAGGCAGGGCCGACCACATGCCTCATATGGAGCTTACACATTTCAACAGTTGAACAATTAGACCCGACGAGAGGAACTCCCGTGCCCGACCAGGAACTGGATGTACGCGTGCTGCGTACGCCCGACAAGCACCCAGCGATCTTCCAGACCTACCATGCCCTCTCCGTCGGCGAGTCTTTCGTGTTAGTCACCAACCACGACCCCGCACGCCTGCACGAGGAGTTCGACACCGATCACACCGGCAGCTACGGCTGGGAATATCTCGACAAGGGTCCTGAGGCGTGGCGGATCCGGCTCAGCAAGCTCGCCACCACCCCGCTCCCCCGCATCCTGTGCAACACCACCGCCGTCGTTCGTGACAGTCCTCCGAACGCCACGGGCGCCGTGTGGAAACTGGAGATGCGCCGCCGCGACCTTGACTCCAACATCATCCGACTGCACCCGGGCGCCTCCATCGGCGCGCATGTCGGACCCGACCTCGACGTACTCCTGCTCGTCCTCGACGGCACCGGCCAGCTCACCACTGAGCTGAACACCATCGATCTGCACCCCGGAGCACTCATCTGGCTGCCCCAGCATTCCCGGCGCCAGTTCACCGCCGGATCACAAGGACTGAGCTACCTCACCGTCCACCAACGCCGCCAGTCCCTCACCCTCAACGCAGCACCACCACA
The DNA here is from genome assembly GCA_030862405.1 of Actinomycetota bacterium. Taxonomy (GTDB): domain Bacteria; phylum Actinomycetota; class Actinomycetes; order Mycobacteriales; family Pseudonocardiaceae. Next base: position 1,297 of record JALZDU010000091.1, read on the forward strand.
CCAGCAACGAATAGGAAATGAGGACCCCGGAGCCCACCAGGAGCGCGACGGTCCAACCGACCCCGCGACAACGCTGAGTCGAGGGGCACTAGCTGTTAACCAGACTGGCCAAGCGTCCTGAGCCCGTCCGCGCCAAGCTCATCAAGACGCTGCTATCCACCACTGACATCACCAACGCCGCGACCACCGGGCTCCCCGACGAGTCCACCAACGTCGTGATCGACGAGGCCATGCTTGCCAGACACGGCGACCAAGGCCAACAACGGATCGCCACGGGAGCAGCATGTGTCCTGCATCCCGAAGGCCGTTATGCGCTCCACCGGACCGGACGAGCAGCACCCCGCGGCACCGTCAAATGGCGTCACGGAGGACAAGCCGTGTGGTTAGTGCGCAAGTCCCCCCTCGGACTTGAACCCCCACAGCTGGCTGGCACGAGCCTCCACCTCAGTGGTGGTTCGGAACGTTCGGCTTGTCGAACCTCCCACCCAGTACCTGGTGTGAGCGAACCATGTTGAACTCGATGTGCCAGACGTCCATGGCTGTCCGTGTGTGGCCAGGTCTTGAATGGGCCGCGTGGGGGTCGAGCGGCCAGTAGCTCGTGGAATCAATCGTGGAATCAACTACAGGACACGGTGGCCTCTGTAGACGCCAGAGACCCCCCAAAGCCCAGGTAGAGCACCAGGGACACCACAGTAGATGGCGAGACCCGGCCTCCGGAGGCGGGAGCGCAGGTTCGAATCCTGCCGGGGCACCCTTCTCTGGCTAGCACAGAACGGCCCCTGGCCTGCGTCGACAGGCCAGGGGCCGTTCTTGTTGCGTCCGGCTCCTCTGGGTGAATTACTCTGACTGGTGTTGCGGCGCATAACGATGAATAGCGACACGGCGAAGATCTATAGAGCCAGTAGTGCTACGGATCGTGTGGGGCTCGAATATTTAATTGTGGGCTTGACCGAGGGGTGCCCGTGGCGGGTCATGCTGCAATCTGATACTCGCTGGTGAGTCCGCCGAGGATGAGTTGGCGGCGGATCTGATCGTCGGCTAAGTTGATCACTGGTGGGTTGGATTTCGGCCTGGGCTGGTGCGAGTAGCCCGAGTATCCGGTGTGGCCGTGCGGCGTTGAAGTGCTGTAGGTAGACGGCCAGGATCCGGCGCGGGTGGCGTTCGTTGAGGATCAGAATCCTGTCGAGTAGCTCGCGGCGCAGTGTTCCAATCATCCGTTCGCAGATCGCGTTTGCCCGCGGTGCTTGGGGCGGACTGGTGAGAATCCGGATGCCGTCGGCAGCGAAGACCGCGTCGAAGGCTGTGGTGAACCGGGAATCCCGGTCCCGGAGGAGAAATTTAATCGTGGTGGCGCAGTCGGCGAGGTCCATCAGTAGGTTGCGGGCGGCTTGAGTCGTCCACGTACCGGTCGGATGCGCGGTCACCCCGATCAGATGTGCCCGGCGGGAGCCATGCTCGACCGGGATCAGCGCGTAGATCCGTCTTAGCAGCACGGTGTCTACGTGCAGGAGTCTACGGCCAGGACAGCGTTGACTTGGGCGGTCAGAAACTGTCTCCAGTTCGGACCCGATCGGCGAGGCGCGGGATTGAGACCTGCGTCATGGAGAATCTGCCACACCGTGGAGGCGGCGATACGGTGGCCGAGCCGCACCAGTTCTCTTTGCACCCGCCGATGTCCCCAGGTCGGATTCTCGGTGCCATGCCAATGACCAGCTTCTTGATCGCTGCCGCGGTTGGGGGACATCCGGGATGGCGGCGTGCGGTGTAGTCCCATCTCCGCGAGACCAGCCGGCGGTGCCAGGCCATGAGGGTGGCGGGAGTGACCGGGAAGATCTCTGCCCGGCGGCGACGTGGCACGAACGTGACAACGCGGCCAGCCATACCCGGTCGACGTGTCTGTAGTGCACCCGGGCGACTTGTTGGCGCAGCGTAGCGTTCTCGTGCCGTAACACCAGCCATTCGGCGTCCTTGCTCAGGTCTCGCCGCACCAGCATGGCACTCAGGCCGAGCATCCAGCGCGCGAGCCAGTACAAGATCGCCAACAACGGCATCCGACGATCATCCATGACCGGTCGGCACACGAGGAACGCATCCCCTCCTGGTTCCGCGAATCGAAGCTGTCAACATGGCGCTGCTTGCGCAAGTCGCCGCGGCGGGTCTGGCCGCTGAGCGCCGCTACGGGCGCCGGTAGCCCTTCTCGTACACTCCGCCGGACTCAACCACGCGCA
>JALZDU010000093.1 GCA_030862405.1 Actinomycetota bacterium
CAAGGAGACGGTGCGAACGCCGACCGGCACGCTGGAGATCCGCGGCGCGGCGGCGCACAACCTGCGCCAGGTCGACGTCGACATCCCGCTCGGGGTGCTGGTCGTCGTCACCGGCGTCGCCGGCTCCGGCAAGAGCTCGCTCGTGCACGGGTCACTGCCCCGTCTCTCGGGGCCAGCCGGCGCGGGTGTGGTGTCGGTCGACCAGACCCCGATCCGTGGCTCGCGGCGGAGCAACCCGGCGACGTACACCAGCTTGCTGGAGCCGATCCGTAAGGCGTTCGCGAAGGCCAACGGCGTGAAGCCGGCGCTGTTCAGCGCCAACTCCGAGGGCGCCTGCCCCAACTGCAACGGCGCCGGGGTCATCTACACCGACCTGGCGATGATGGCCGGCGTGGCCACCACCTGCGAGGAGTGCGAGGGGAAGCGGTTCCAGGTATCGGTGCTGGAATACCACCTCGGCGGCCGCGACATCAGCGAGGTGCTCGCGATGTCGGTGACCGAGGCCCAGGAGTTCTTCGGTGCCGGCGAGGCGCGCACGCCGGCCGCGCACGCCAACCTCGGCCGGCTCGCCGATGTCGGGCTTGGCTACCTCAGCCTCGGCCAGCCGCTCACTACGCTGTCCGGCGGCGAGCGGCAGCGGCTCAAGCTGGCCACCCACCTGGCCGACAAGGGCGGCGTCTACGTCCTCGACGAGCCGACCAACGGCCTGCACCTCGCCGACGTCGAGCAGCTGCTCGGCCTACTCGACCGGCTCGTCGACTCCGGCAAGTCGGTCATCGTCATCGAGCACCACCAGGCGGTCATGGCGCACGCCGACTGGATCATCGACCTCGGCCCCGGTGCCGGCCACGACGGCGGCCGGCTCGTCTTCGAGGGCACACCCGCCGACCTCGTCGCCGCCCGCTCCACCCTCACCGGCGAGCACCTCGCGGTCTACGTCGGCGCCTGACCGAGGCCCTCGCGGACACCGTGAGACGAGATCTCTCATCCGTTTCGACTCGTCCCTCCGGTCAGCCATCAAGCACAATTTCCGAATCATTCGATGGCATCCCTGAACCGCGAGGCCTCCACACGCACGTGGGCCGCCGATAAGGAGACACGTCCTAGGTCCTCGGCCAGTTTCCTCGACGTGGACGATCGGAAGCGCCATGTGAGGGAGGTGCCGTTAGCCACGTCCTGGTGCAGCCGGCCTAGGGTGATCGTCGTGCCAGACGGGGTCGAGATTATCTACAAAGGCCAGCACGGAAGCGTCGGAACTAAGGTTCCTACCCCCTCCCTTGCATACCCAGCAAGAACGGATGCACGAGGCGGCCTCGGGCAATCCCAGAGAAGTGCGAAGGACGGAGATCCTGTGAGCAGTTCTGTGTAAACACTGATTGACCCGGCGTCCGCGTACCTGAGAGTGTCATTGCGTGCCGCTGAACTGCGGCGACATTCCGGTGTGTATCGGTCCATGCGTACCGGTTCCGTCGCTTCCGCTGATGGCTCGCTGACGACGATCATGTAAGCCCCCAGTCTCGGAAGACTGCGCCGGATGCCCACTTTTGGGCGGCGTCCTGGCGTCCCTGATCAGCCATCGATGGGTTACGACAAGGGGTCGAGGGCATATATCTGTACTAGTGGCGAGGGGAACGGCGTGAGAACGACGCGCGAGATGGAGCGCCAGTTCGGGGTGACTGAGGGGCCTGGGGCTGCTCATCTGGCCACGGACAATGGAAGTGGTCAGTCGCGGTATAGCTCGGTCCGACTTAGAACAGCTGAAAAGGGCGGCGGCACAAGGTGGACTGGCCCGACTTAAAGGCTACCGTTGTGCATCACGAGTACATGCGCAAGCGCAGCTTCACGCTGGCATTCAGACCCGTCTATGTCACGCCGTCCGCGTAGTATGAGTTGGTGCGCTGAGGTAGTTCTGACCGAACTTCGCCAGGTCAGCGTCCATGCCGAAGTAGCAGGTGTGCATACGAACCCGCCGGCCGTCAGGCAAGATGCGATCAACAAAACACAAGGTGTCGCAGTAGTGGCAGTTGGGGCCCATGTCACTCGCCCGCCGCGGGTGTGGGTTGGTTGCGGTGAGGTAGTTCTGACCAAGCTTTGCCAGGTCAGCGTCCATGCCGAAGTAGCAGGTGTGCATACGAACCCGCCGACCGTCAGGCAAGACGCGATCAACAAAACACAGGGTGTCGCAGTAGGGGCAGTAGGAACCCATGTCGCTCGCCCGCCTCATAAAGCCGTGGTCAGATGCCGTGTGATGCCTCATAGACGTGTTGAAGCCATCGAGGTTGCGTCCATGCCGCTCGCCTCCGCGCCACGTTAGACCAAGGTCGGGTCTGCTTGCCGGTGGCGGTCATGGGGTAGGCAGCTGCGGTCGCCAGCGTCGCTGCTGCCGTCTCAATCGAGGCGTGCGTTGCCGAGCTTGTCGGCCGGTGGATGTGATCACGGTGCCAAGAAGGTTTGCTGCCGATCCGGAGTGCCAACCCTGCGAGGCCGACTTGGTCCGAGTTAATCTTTGAGCAGCTGGTTGATTTTCGATAGGTGTTGATTCGGGTGGCCGTGCGTCAGTGTCCGCCCAAATGGCCACTAGCTGCGCGTGGTCCCTGAGCCAGGAAGATCAGCGTCGAATACAAAGAAGGCCCGCCAACGTGGTGTTTGCCCGGCGACCTGTTGGCCGTCTTCGGGGTAGACGATTTACGGCAAGCGACAAGATGTTGCTTTGATGCCTGCCTGCTGTCGTGTGCGGGGATACGCTGAGGCAACGAGCCGGAACCGGTAGGTGACGCCCGGCGCCCGGCGTAGGCCCAACGTAAGGATGTCTCTGGTGGCCGACGAGGTTCGATCGAGTAACCCCTGGCTGGACCGTTGGCAGGGCAGCTCGAAATCGATACCCGCGGCTGACTGTGTGGTCGAGGGACCTTGCGACGCCGAACTTGTGCGGAGACTCGGGGATGCCGATCGGGCGGCAGTGTCTCAGCTCTATCAGCGTTTCGGGCGCCCGTGCTACTCGCTGGCCCGGCGGATCTGCGCGGATGAGGGACTGGCCGAGGACGTGGTTCAGGAGGTGTTCCTGACGCTGTGGCGTGAGCCGACCCGGTTCGACCCGTCTCGGGGTGACTTTGCTACCTGGCTGCTGACGCTGATCCACCACAGGGCGGTGGACACGGTACGAAAAGAGACCACCATCCGGCGACGGGTGGTCTCTGTGCCGGAGGCGGG
>JALZDU010000127.1 GCA_030862405.1 Actinomycetota bacterium
CCCGGCTGCGGATGGAGGACGACATCCCGATCGAGGCCAAGATGGTCAGCAGGGCGATCCAGTCCGCGCAGACCCAGGTCGAGCAACAGAACTTCGAGATCCGCAAGAACGTCCTCAAGTACGACGAAGTCATGGACCTTCAACGCAAGGTGATCTACGCCGAGCGCCGCCGGGTACTCGAAGGCGAGGACTTGCGCGACCAGGTCGAGCACATGATGACGGATGTGATCACCGCCTACATCGACGGTGCCACCGAAAACGGGTATGCCGAGGACTGGGATCTGGATCAGCTGTGGACGGCGCTGAGGACGCTGTACCCGGTGGGTATCAAGCACGAGGACCTCGGTGACGACGCTGGTGACCTGACCCGTGAGGTGCTGCTGGCCGCCGTGCTCGACGACGCGCGCGCGGCCTACGCCCGCCGCGAGGCAGCACTCGAGCAGGCGGCAGGTGCGGGTGCAATGCGGGAGCTCGAGCGCCGCGTGGTGCTCTCGGTACTGGACCGCAAGTGGCGCGAGCACCTCTACGAGATGGACTACCTCAAGGAGGGCATCGGGCTGCGCGCGATGGCGCAGCGCGACCCGCTGGTTGAGTACAAGCGTGAGGGCTTCGAGATGTTCAGCGCGCTGCTCGAGGCGTTGAAGGAGGAGGCCGTCGGGTTCCTGTTCAACGTGCAGGTCCAGGTAGCCGAGCCGGTTGCTGCCGACCCTGCGCAAACTCCCGCGCCCGCTCCGGTTGCCCCGGCGCCGGCACCGGCCGAGCCGGCGCTCGCGCAGCTCGATGGACAGGCCGAGCCGCCGGCATCCCGACCGCTGACCTATACCGGACCTGCCGAGGGTGGCGGCACCGAGGTTCGGGGGCGTGGCAGTGGTCCCCGGCACGCCAGCAACGGCGCCAAGAAGCAGGAACCCTCGCGCAATGCTCCCTGCCCGTGTGGTTCGGGCCGCAAGTACAAGCGTTGCCACGGTGCGCCCACCACCGCTCGCTCCTGACCTGCCCGGCGTATCGGGCGCGCTGGTACGGGGATGTACGGCCCGCCAGCTCGTCTGACCTGCTTAAGGCTGCCAGGTCGCGGGGTCGGCTTCGCGCTGGTCACCGGAACCCATGTCCTTGACCTCGTGCGGCTTGCCGTCCTCAAACGGCGGGAACCACACGAAGGGGATGCCCTTGCGGGCGGCATAGCGGATCTGCTTGGCGAGCTTGTCAGGTTGGTGGTAGAGCTCGGTGTTGAGCCCGCGGGCGCGCAGCTGGGCGGCGGTGGCCACTGCGTGCGGGCGCCGCTGGTCGTGGGCAACCACCACGAGGACTTCGCTGGGACAGCTGGGGCCGGTTTGCAGGAGTCCTTCGGTGACGAGCTTGGCGAAGATACGCGTCAAGCCGATGGATAGCCCAATACCAGGCAGATTGCGCCGGATGAAGGATCCAGCCAGGTTCTCATACCGGCCACCGGAGCAGATGCTGCCGTAGTTGGGCCAGCCGGTGAACTTTCCCTCATACACGGTGCCGGTGTAGTAATCCAGACCTCGGGCGATGGACAGATCGGCCACGACACTGCCGGGCGGTAGATCCGACAATGAGTCCAGTACAAATGCCAGCTCATCGAGGCCCTCGGCGAGCAGGTCGGATTTGGACCCGAGCCGGGTGATGTCGTCGATCACCGACGTGTCCGTGCCTCGGATCTGCGCCAAGTCCAGGCATGCGGTGACCTGTTCGGGGTGCAGGCCGAGCTCGGAAGCGAGCAATGTCCCCACACCTCCGGTGCCGATCTTGTCGATCTTGTCTGCGATTCGGATGACACCGAGGGGGTCGCCAATACCCAAACCCTGGTAGAAACCCTGCAGGACCTTACGGTTGTTGATGTTGAGTGACCAGGCGGGCAGGCGCAGGCCGGTCAGGATCTCGTGGATGATCCGTGGCAGTTCTGCGTCGAAATGCAGCGGTATCTGGTCGACGTTGATGACGTCGATGTCGCACTGGGTGAATTCGCGATAGCGGCCTTCCTGGGGACGCTCACCGCGCCACACCCGTTGGATCTGGTAGCGCTTGAACGGAAAGACCAGATCGTTGAAGTGCTGGGCGACGTAGCGTGCGAACGGCACCGTGAGGTCAAAATGCAGCCCGAGACGGGCATCGCTGCCGTCGTCGTCGCCCGCTTCGGCGTGTAACCGGCGCAGTGTGTAGATTTCCTGGGAGGTCTCACCCTTGGCGACGAGGACGTCGAGCGCCTCGACAGACGGGGTCTCGATCGAGCAGAACCCGTAACGTTCGAAGGTCTGACGGATCTGATCGAGCCATTGCAGCTCAAGACGCCGGACCTGCGGCAACCACTCCGGGAAGCCACTGATAGGGGCAGGTCGGACGAGCTGTTGGTCGCTCATCGACGGGGATGCCTCCTCATCATGCGAACCGCGACTGGGTGTGCTCAGGGTATCGGTCTGCCTCCCGGGGTTTCGACGCACTTCATGGCCGACGAATTCGAGGATCTCGACGGATTGCCACGTCTCCGGCGGTGAGGCGTAACTGCAGCGCCGTGCACCGCCATCGGCGGCCCCCCTCGTCGACATGCTCCTCGAAGCGAGCAGCCAGCGCGCGTACTCCGGTGTTGAGCGTCACCAGTGCAACCGCCTCCAGCACCCCGGCGGCCTGATGCCGGGCGAAGATCTTGCGTACCCGCGGCTGCAGATGTCCCGCCACCGCCTGCAGTGTGACGAGGTATGCCAGCAAGTCAGGGCTCACGACCGGCGAGAGCTGCCGCACCGGCCGGCGACCGCCGACAATCTCCACCGCGGCTCGCAGCACCCGCTCAGCCAGGACAGACGCTGCCGGGTTCGCGGTCGGCGCCGGTTGGGCGGTGGCCGGCACCGCTTGGGGGGCGCTCGGCATCGGAGGCGGCAGGAAGTCCGCCAGCCGGCGCAGCACCGGCCGGTGCAACAGGTGCGGACGTGGCTTAGCGATGCTCGTGGTCAACGAACCCTCCTCGTCTTGGACCACGTCGGGTGGACGCAGTCGATTGACGGCGGGGCCGAAGACGCCGTAGGGATGGTCCGCAGCGGTGGCTGGGACCGTGGGCACCGAATCGGAGGAGGGGCAACGATCCGGTGCAGGGAAGTATGCAAGATCTGCAGGAGCGTTGTCCTGGGTTTGGAAAAATTAGTGCAGCCTGTGGATAACCTGCCTACTGCGGTCTGCGCCGCCGGGCCCATTCGAAGCACACCACCGCTGCCGCGCTGGCCACGTTGAGTGACTCGACACCCCCGGTCATCGGGATGCCGACCCAACCGGTGAGTTCCGCAGCGACGGCCCGAGAGATTCCCGACGTCTCGTTGCCCAGTACATAGGCCACCCGGGGCGGCGGTGGATCACGAAAGAGTGAGGTGACGCCCGGTGCTGAACCGGACAGCCCGAGCACCGCGAAGCCGGTGGCGCGCAATGCGGCGCAGGCCCGCTCCGCGGTTGCCGCCCGCAGGACCGGAGCATGGAAGGCGACTCCGGCTGAGGCCTTGACCACCAGCGGATCGATGGCGGGAACTCCCTTGCGGGGCAGTACTACCCCGTCGATTCCGGCTGCGGTCGCGGTGCGCAGGATCATGCCCACGTTGGCCGGATTGGTGATCGCGTCGAGCACGAGCACCGCGGCCGGGCTGCGCAGCGTTTCCAGCGCGCCTTCCAGCGGACGCATCCGCGGCGCCACCACGTCGGCCAGCACGCCCTGGTCGTGCCGGCCGTTACCGGCCAGCACCTTCACTCGATGTGCCGATACCCGCTGCACCGGCACTTGCCGGTGGGCTGCCGTGTCCAGGATCTCCTGCAGCGTGTCGCCTCGCGCTCGCTCGGCCACGATCACCTTGTCGACGGTCAGCGCCGAGTCGGTGAGTGCCTCCAGCACTGGTTTGCGACCGTAGACGGTGATGAACACGTCTCGTGGGCTGAGGGCTTGCCGGCTCGGGTCCTGATCGGAAGGAGGCACGTAGCCAGAATGGCAGGTTCGGATCCGGTCGTCTGGCGTGCCAGGATGCACGGCATGGGTGACCGGGGATGCGATGCCCGTTGGACACGCCGGCTGTGCTGATCAAGGAGCTGGTGCCGGCGGTGCGCGGACTATGAGGGTCTACATCCCCGCCACACTCACGATGCTGCACACGCTGGTGGACTTCGGGGAGCTGTTCCCAGTCATGGGCACCGCCTTCGCGCTCACCCCGATGCTGCGTGAGTCCTACACCGCCGGGGACACCGAGGAGCTGGAGTACGCGGCGATGAATGAGGCGGCCCGCGCCTCGCTGCGGTTGCTGTCCGCTGAGCTGGACGGTAGTCCTGCGGTGCTGCCGCGACGTGTCGTGGTGGCCGCCGATGTGGAGGCGGTGCGGTTGCGTCCTGACCTCGACGACGCCGCCGTCACGGTTGCCGGGCCGGTGCCGACCTCGGCGGTCGCCGCCGTGCACGTCGACGTGGCGGAGGCCGAGGATGCGGTGCGTACTGCGGCAGCAGTGGTGGACGCTGCCGATCTTGGTGACCCGGACGCCGAGTTCATCCTCGGTGAGGCCGAGGACCACGAGATGGCCTGGTACGCCACCCAGGAGATCCCCTTCCTGCTCGAGCTCCTCTGACCCCGCCCTTCTCTCGGCGCGTCCCCCTCACCCCCGCGCGTGTCGTGCTCCTGTGCACGGTGTGTTGCGCTGCTGTGCCGCAGCGGGTTCCTGTGCCGCAGCGAGCAGCGCTGGGCAGGAGTACTCGACACACTGGACGAGAGAGCTCGACACACTGGACAGGAGAGCCCGACACGCCGGGCACAGGGCAGAGCAGGGAGATGCCGATGGACGCGATCACATCTACTCCGGCCCCGCACAACGAGCCGGTCCGTAGCTATGCGCCGCAGACACCGGAACGGGAATCGCTGACCGGCAAGCTCGCCGAGCTGGCCGCCCAGCGCCTGGAGCTGACCATGACGATCGGGGGCGTGCAGCGGATGGCGGGCGGAGAACCGTTCGACGTGGTCGCTCCGCATCGGCACGCACGGGTGCTCGGTAACAGCGCACAGGCCACCGCCAGCGACGTCGCCGCCGCTGTCCGCGCCGCGATGCACGCTGCACCGGCCTGGCGCGAGCTGCCCTTCGACGAGCGCGCAGCGGTCCTGCTCCGTGCCGCGGACCTCGCAGCCGGCCCGTGGCGCGACACGCTCAACGCCGCCACCATGCTCGGGCAGTCGAAGTCGGTACAGCAGGCCGAGATCGACGCGGCCTGCGAGCTGATCGACTTCTGGCGGTTCAACGTGCATTACGCCCGGCAGATCCTGGCCGAGCAACCCAACTCGGCACCCGGCGAGTGGAACCGGATGGACTACCGCCCGCTGGAGGGTTTCGTCACCGCGATCACCCCATTCAACTTCACCGCGATCGCCGGGAACCTGCCCACCGCGCCAGCGCTGATGGGAAACACGGTGGTGTGGAAACCCACTCCCACCCAGCAGCTTGCCGCGCATTACACAATGCGGCTGCTTGAGGCCGCAGGACTGCCGCCTGGGGTTATCAACCTGGTCACCGGAGACGGAGCAGCGGTCAGCGAGGTGGCATTGGCCGATCCGGACTTCGCCGGGTTGCACTTCACCGGGTCCACCACGACGTTGAAGAAGCTCTGGCGCACCATCGGGGATCATCTGGACAGCTACCGCAGCTACCCACGCATCGTGGGGGAGACCGGCGGTAAGGATTTCGTGGTAGCGCACCCTTCAGCCGACCCAGCGGCCGTGACAACGGCGCTGGTTCGCGGGGCGTTCGAATACCAGGGCCAGAAGTGTTCCGCGGTCTCCCGGGCCTACCTGGCGCGATCGCTGTGGGACGGCGGCCTGGCCGAACAGCTTGCTGACACGACGCGGACGATCCGCTACGGCGATGTTGCTGATCTATCGCACTTCGGGGGGGCGGTGATCGACGCACGGGCCTTCACCAAACACCGCGACCTGCTGGGCCGGGTTGCCACCGACCCGTCGATCGAGGTCTTCGCCGGTGGTGGTTGCGACGACTCGCTGGGGTGGTTCGTGCAACCCACGGTGCTGGTCGGCGACGATCCCAAGCATGAGGTCTTCGCGACGGAGTACTTCGGGCCGATCCTCGCAGTACACGTCTACCCCGACGAGGACTACCTCGCGATCCTCGATGTCGTCGACTCCACCAGCCCGTACGCGCTGACCGGCGGGGTGTTCGCCACCGACCGAGCAGCGGTGGCGCAGGCCCAGGCAGCGCTGCGCTTCGCCGCGGGAAACTTCTATGTCAACGACAAACCGACCGGATCGATCGTGGGCCGCCAGCCCTTCGGTGGCGCCCGGGCCTCGGGCACCAACGACAAGGCCGGCTCACCGATCAATCTGCTGCGCTGGGCCAGCCCGCGGACGATCAAGGAGACCTTCGACCCGCCAACCGATCACACCTACCCGCACATGCATCAGCGGTCGTGAGTGTGTCACAGAGTTCGAACACTGTTACGCACTCACCAGCGGACGCGGGGAAACGTTGCGCTGCCGCGGCCCCGGCCACGTTCGCCAGCTCTGGCAGGTAGCGCCGCACGTAATCGCCCTCAGGATCGAGCCGGTCGGCCTGGCGCAGGTCAGCGAGCGAATCAGCGAGGGATCGGGCCCGGTTCGGGCGGCTGTAGCCCGAGGCGAGGATGCGCTCGTCGAGCACGAACAGCGCCACCACACAGTCAGCCGACTGCGCCGCCGCGTACAGCACAGGATTGTCGTGCACCCCCAGATCACGGGTGAACAGCGCCAGCGCGACCGTCACGGGCCGGTCATCGCTTTCGCAGTGCGCCCGGCTTGTGAACGGCGTCCTTGCCGCTGTTGTCGCTGCGCACCCGGTACTGCGGATCGTCCTTTGCTGCGCGAACTGTGCGGCCTGCGGCTTCGGTGTCCTCGGTGATCTCTTCGACCACCTCTCCCTCCACCATTGCGCCGTGGCTGCGCCAACTCACCTCGTCACCCTTGCGCAGCTTGTCTCCGGTCATGTCATCCTCCCCGTCGGCGTCGGCGTCGGGCTACCCCGATGGCAGTACGCCGAAACGTTATCGAAGCGATACAGCATCGCCGTGCTCCATGCAGTGGCCCTAGCTTGGGCTGCCCCTCTCTAGGACGACATGTCCGACGTGTCGAGGTACTGTCATGCGTGCATCGTTTCTGACTCGTTTGATGCTCGTCGACCAGCGGATCGGATTGACCATGCTCGATTGCCCGTCAACTCCCGGGGACGAAGAGGAAAGCCACCAGGCACTGATCGTGGAGCTGGTCACGGACACGGCATGCGCCGACGTCCGGCTGTTCGGGCCACTCGATCTGGTTAGCGCGCCGGCCCTACGCGCCACGCTGGACCGGTTACGGCGCGACGGCTCCCAGCACGTCATGCTTGACCTAGCCGGGCTCGACTTCGTCGCTGCCATTGGGCTCGACGTGTTCGTGGATGCCGACCAGGCGCTGCGGGCGGCGGGGGGAACCTTGACGCTGATCAACCCGAGTCACATGATGCGTCGGCTGCTGTCCCTCACTGAGCTGGATACGGTGCTGACCGTCGAGTAATCGTTGCAGTGACGACGCATGGGGATTGGTCCGGTGGGTACTTTGGCGTTGTAGGTCCACGACTGCCACGCAGGGGGCTGGGACATCCCATGATTGTTCGCTGGTCGACCACCCTGGCCCGTTGGACGCTGGGCGTTCTGCTTGTCTCGTGGCGTTACATCTGGGCGACCACGCCGTTGCACCGATCTGTCGAGGTTGGCGATGCCAGTGATCTCCCTCCGCCGCTGCCCGATCAGCTGGTGGGCGACGATCGGAGCCAGCCCATGGAGTGCGGAGTGGGATCGCTGTTTCATCGGCTATTCGCGGTGCAGATCGAGGACTCTTCGTTGACCGCGAAGGAGTTGATCGCCAAGGTCGCCGCCGACCTCAACCAAGCTGTGCCCTCCGAGGTGACCGCGGTGGAAAAAATGTCCGGCAGCCATGGCGAGCTCGCGATCGGTGACGAGGTCGTGGTGCGCATGCCAGGTCCGTGGGATGGTCCGGTTCGGGTTGTGCACCGGACGAGCACATCATTTCGGCTCGCCACGTTGACGGGGCATCTAGAAGCCGGGCAGATCGAGTTCCGGGTCCGGCCGGCGGGTTCCCGGCTGCGGTTTGAGATCGAGGCGTGGGCGAGGCCAAGCAGCCGGATTGTCGATGTGCTCTACAGCCGGCTTCGGTTGGCCAAGGAAATCCAGCTGAACATGTGGGTCCGGTTCTGCCTGACCGCTGCGAAGCTCGCGGGTGGGAAGGCCCGAGGTGGCGTGACGATTCGAACCCGAGTGGTAGACCTACCACTGTGGACAGGCGACGGCAGGGCCACTGATGCGCCAACCGTTGCAAGCCTCGTGCGTTAGATCGCCCGCAGCGAGGAAAGCCTTGCTAGCTCTGTCACGATGGTTTAATGCGCGGCGATGGGGCGGCGGAGACAGAGCCCGTTTGGACCGCGGGCGCGGTTGCACGCCACCTAGGGGTGGCGCCGTCGACTCTGCGTACCTGGAGCCGGCGATACGGTCTCGATCCGACCCGGCACGACTCCGGTCGGCACCGACGCTACCAAGCCTGCGACATCGCTCGGCTGGATGCGATGCGCCAGCTGGTCGCCCAGGGGGTAGCCCCAGCGGCGGCGGCACGCTGGGTGCACAGCCGGCCGCTTGCCGAGCTCGACTCGGTTCCGGAGCCGGCGGAAAGCTTCGAAGGGCCGCTGCCGGCTCGGGTGGTGCGCGGCCTGGTTGCCGCGGCGCTGCGGCTAGATGGTGATGCAGTGGCTGCAGCGCTGGTGCGCCACCTGGACCAGCGCGGTGTGATCAGCACCTGGAATCAAGTGTGCCTACCGGTGATCACTGAGATTGGCCGGGTCACCGAGCGAAGTAACTGCATCGACGTGGAGCACCTGCTGTCCTGGACGATCAGTGCCACGCTGCATCAGGTGCCGGTTGCGGCCCAGGCGCCTGGCAGGCGGGTGGTGCTGCTCGCCTGCGCTGAGAACGAGCAGCACACCTTGGCGCTGGATGCGCTGCGGGCGGCGCTTGCCTCGCGTGGAACCGCGGTGCGAATGCTGGGCGCCGCGACTCCGACAGCCGCGCTGGCCCACGCGATGCAGCGATGTAGCCCCGGTGCAGTGGTGCTCTGGGCGCAAACGACTCGGACCGCTCGTCCGTCCCAACTCACCGCACTGCGACAGCAGCCATCGGCGGGCACCGTAGTGATCGCGGCCGGTCCCGGCTGGACGCAGCGACGGTTACCCTCCGGGGTCATCGGATCGAATTCGCTGCATTCAGCGGTGCTGCTGACACTTGGTGCCGCCGCGCCAGCCTCGCTGGCCACCTGCGCGACCGACCCGAACGATCAAGTTCCCCCGGCAGCGGAAGATCGTCAGTAACCGTGTCGAGATTCCTGCGTCGTCTGCGCATCGATTGAGTGGGCGAACACATCAGTCCGGATGTGTGGTCGGGGACTGGCTGCGTACTGGCCAGAAGTACGGCATGTCCTGCTCGACATCGTCGAAGCGGCCTCGGTAGTGCTGCGGGTCTTTGCGAGCCAGTGCCGCACGGTGGCTGCGGTGCAGCCGCTCGTCACCGAGCCAAGGTGGCAGCCGCCGCGCCGCGGCGAGCTCCGGCTGAGACCGAGGTGCCGGCAGGCCGGCCGCGACCAAATCAGTGCATATGCTCGCCGCGCACGTGTCGGCATGTCCCCGGCGGACCCATTCCGCGCAGATTTCCATCGCATAGGAGGCCAGGGCCTCCTCGTGGCCGGCCCACATTCGCACCGCAGGGTGATGCTTCCAGCCGTAGTGTTTCCGAGTGAGCGCTCGCAGGATTTGCAGGGCCTCGACGCGCTGCTTACCGAGCCGACGGTCGTCCAGCACCCCCGCGCTAGCCGCGAAATCGGGATAAGGCAGGAAGGTCTGCACAACATCAGCAGATGCCCAGCATTCAACTGACGCAAACTACCGGTATCACGCGCCGGCACCACACCGATAATTGAGCGAGGTGACGTGAGCTTGCCGACCAGGGGGTACAGGGGCCTTCCTGTCGCGGCGGTGGGTGGATGCCCGGCACACTGGGGAGCGTTCCCAGCCAGTGATTCCAACAGACAACAGTGTGGAGGCGCGGATGGTGGGTCAGGTGTTGCACCGTGTCGGATTACGCAGCGGGCACCTCGAGTTCATGTCCCTCGGAGCGGTGGGGCTGTGTCTCAGCCTGTGGATCCGGGCCAAGACGGTGGATGAGGACGAGCGGGGCAATGCTGAACGTCGGGCGCTGTTCACCGGCTTATGGCCCCCCACACTTTGGTTGATTGGCGACTCGCTGCGCAGGTACGAGTGACCGGCAGTGCGTGACCGGCTACTGGGCACTATCGACTACGTTGCGGCGCTGGCCGAGCTGCGCGATCGTGAAGTCAACTACGACCCCAGCGAGATACGTCCGCCCGACTGGAACTTTGACGTGCACCGCAGTGTGGTCGGCCGCGAGCGACCCGGCCCACCAGAGGCCGGCGGAATGTGGGAGGCCGCTCGCGACCTCGTCCGGGACTACGAGTTCACTCCCCCCGAGCTCATCCGTGCGGTGTACTACCGTCGAGATCCGTTACTGGGACGCACCCTGCTACTCGAAGGTCGCTTCTCCATGCTGCGTTTTTACATGGGGGTGCGTATCACCGCTCTCATCGACGAGACCCGCCGCCAACAGCAGAAGGTTTGGGGATGGACCTACGAAACTCTTGAGCATCATCTCGAGCGCGGAAACGTGACTTATGAGGTGGTCAAGCATCTGAACACCGGTCAGGTCGAGTTCGTTGCCTCGTGCCAATCCCAACGCTCACCCGCTGTCGGACCAGTGCTACGGATGGGTTGGCGATTTTTCGGGCGCCGTACTCAGCTGCGGTTTTACCGTCGATGCGGACAACGATTACAGGAGCTGGTGCGAGCGTCGCTGGCCGGTACGCCGGTCGAGGTGGATGCACAGTCACCGGACGGGCAGTCGCTGAACGCACAGTCTCCGTTGGGGATGGACGATCTAGTGCTGGTGCCTTCTGGGGTGGAACCACATCCATTAGATCGCTTCGCCATCCGCCAATACAATCCGGGCCGCTAAATCTATTGGGATAGCCAAGCGTGGCGCACGCAGTGCGCGTCACATCGCAGGTTGAGTTTGGCGAGCTACCCATCCGATTCGATGACCCGGTGGACCCGTCATTATCGCGACCGCCACGTTTGCGCATCGATTAGAGGGGTATCCCTCGGACTAGGGATGTCGGGAACGGTTGCCTGCCGCTGCTGCGCAGGCCGACGGCGAGGGTCCCTGGCGGCCTGCCGATCGACCGGAGATGTGAGAGGAAATAGATGAGCAGCAACGGTGAGGACCAGCGGCAGACGCGAGCCGACTTCGATGACGCCGTCAACATGTCGGGTAAAGAGATGGAACGGTGGTTGGACACCGAGGAATCCAAGTCGGTGGGCCAGTCTGACGATGGAGGCGAGTCCAAGGGGCATCACAGTGGGCGCCAGATCGTCAAGATCAAAGCTACCAAGGTCGTCGATCTCACCGACGACGATTACCGGCACATGCGCAAAGTCGCAGGTTACGTGCACCGGCATCTCGCACAGCGACCGAAGGGCGACGTCACCGACACAAAATGGCGGTATTCGCTGATGAACTGGGGTCACGACCCGCTAAAATGAGCAGGGATGGACAGGTGTTGATGATTTACCGATGAGCTTGAGGCACATTCCTCGATCACCCGCAGCGCACGGTACCACTCCTTGAGTCTCGCGCGTTGTTCGCACGGTGTCGCTACTTCTTACCGGCTCGCCGGCCTGCCCTTCGGCATCACCCCGGCGACCGTGGCGGTCCACGTGCACGTGGAGAGCTTGCCATCCGATTCGGACTCTGGAGAGTACGAACAGCACTCGCTAACGTGGCGATACACAGGTCACCGGGCCATTCGGCTTCATCAAGACCGCGGGGCCGGCGCACCTTTCCTTCGCCGATCGAGGACTGACCATGGCTACCAACGGTGCCCGCGGCCTGTGCATCACCTTCCGTGAGCCGGTCCGCGGCATCGAGCCAACGGGCATCCTGCGACATCCCGCTGTCACCGTCACGGTCGCCGACAGCCAGGGACTCGCCGCGGTACTGGCATCACAGTGACAAGAGCAGGTTCGGTGGCGCAGCAGAGTTCGGTAACTCACCGTGGCATCTCGCGGGGTCTGTGCACCACTTGAAACTGGCGAAACCCCCGGCTGCGGTAGTTGTGCACGGCATGCGGATGATCGAACGAGGAGGTGTGCAGCCACACGCGGTGGGCTCCACCCACGCCCCAGGCGAGCCGGGTGGCCAGGGTGAGTAAATGGCCGCCGAATTTCCGGCCGACGAACTCTGGAACCAATCCAACTTGATGATTTCGACGTCGTGGCCGGGATGGATCTCCAGCTGCACCAGCCCGATGGCTTCTACACCGACGTGCGCGGTCCAGGATCGCACGCCGCGCCGAGCCAGAAGATCCGACCACTGTTGTTCCGACCAGTCCAGGCTCGACCAATGATGCGGTGTGGCGATCCGGTCGTGAGTTGAGCGAATCAGCGCCAGTGCGGTCGCGTCCACGCTGTCGATCGTGACCTCAGCGGGCGGCGCCCGGCCGGCGAGAAGCTGGTCGGGAGATGTCATTTCCAGGTAGGTGATGGTCTGATCGACGAGCACCATCTCACGATGCCACAAGTGACGTCGCCACAATGACCTCGCCCTTACCGCGAAGCTCACCGGAGCAAAGCTACGGCTAGATTTCACTACACCGGGTACTCAAGTAGTGGGCCGGCGTTGTGACGGTGGCCACGTGGAATGAGATGCCGCCACATCAAGTAATCGGGGGTCCCTCTGTGTTCAAAGGTTTTCGTGAATTCTTTCTCCGCGGCAACATCGTCGATCTTGCTGTCGCGGTGGTTATCGGCACCGCGTTCGCTGACTTGGTGATGCAGTTCAACCAATCGTTCCTCACTCCTCTGGTCGCCGTTTTCACCGGAGGCGGGGACGTGGGAGGAAGGTTCGTCGTCTTCGGTCAGACATTCGGCTACGGGGCGTTCGTCGGTGCGGTGATCACTTTTCTGATCACCGCCGCGGTGGTTTACCTCTTTGTTGTTGTCCCGACGAACAAGCTGCTCAGCCGCTTTCCGATACCCATCCGGGAGAACGAGGCACAGACCTTGGTGCGCAAGGCCAAAATGCCGGAGCGCGATACCGACGCGTCGGCGAGCGAGACTCAGCTGCTGACGGAGATCCGTGACCTGTTGCGGGTCCAGCACTCACGACTCAGCGGCGAGTGCGGCGAGCAGCCCCCGGACGGACATCGCCCGGCGGCGAGCGGCACCATCGAGGTCATCCAGCGCGCACTCCGGGTCGGCGGGCGGGCCAAGATGGGTGCAGCCCCGTGGACAGTTCGTGATTGTTTCGGCGAGGTCGGTGAAGGCGCGGACCACATCGTCGGGCGTCACGTGCGCCAGTCCGAACGAACGGATCCCCGGCGTGTCCACTACCCACCCGCCGCCGGGCAGCGGCATTGCCACCGCGGAACTGGAGGTGTGCCGGCCCTTGCCCACGCCGCTGACCGCCGCGGTGACCCGGAAGGCGTCCGGCACCAGCCGGTTCACCAATGTTGACTTGCCGACTCCGGAGTGCCCGACCAGGACCGAGACCTGACCAGCCAGCCGGTCGCGCACCGCGTCCACCCCGGTCTCCGGGGCGGTGACGAGCACCGGCAGGTCCAGCGCGGCGTAGCGCTCCAGCACGGCATCCGGTGCGGCGAGATCCCGCTTGGTCAGGCAGAGCACCGGCTCCAGGCCTCCGGCGTAGCCGGCCACCAGGCACCGGTCGATCAATCCGGTACGCGGCGGCGGATCGGCCAGCGAGGCGACGATCAGCAACTGCTCGGCGTTGGCCACCACGATCCGCTCGTAGGGGTCGGTGTCGTCGGCGGTGCGGCGCAGCACACTGGATCGCTCGTCGACCCGGACGATCCGGGCCAGCCCATGCGGTTCACCACTGATCTCGCCGACCAACCCGACCCGATCGCCGACCACCACCGGGGTGCGTCCGAGCTCGCGGGCCCGCATCGCGGTCACCCGGACGGTCGGATCGCTGTCGGGTGCGCAGGTCCACCGGCCGCGGTCCACCGCCACAACCATCGCGCCGGTCGCGTCGGCGTGTTGAGGGCGGCGCTTGGTGCGCGGACGGGAACCGCGCCGTCCCGGCCGGACTCGGACGTCGGATTCGTCCAGGCGGTGGTTCCCGGGCCGGCTCAGCCCGCATCACCCGCCAGCATCGCTGACCAGCTCGCGCTGAACTCCGGCAGCGTCTTGGCCGTCGCGGCGATGTCGTCGACGGCGATTCCTGGCACCACCAGGCCGAGGATTGCGCCTGCGGTGGCGATCCGGTGATCAGCGTAGGCGGCCCATGGCCGGTCAGGATCGGCGCGCAACGGCCGGGGGCGGATCTCCAGGCCGTCTGGCATCTCGCGGATGTCACCATCCAGTGCGCCGATCTCGGTGGCCAGCGCGGCCAGCCGATCGGTCTCGTGTCCGCGCAGGTGGGCAATCCCGCGCAGCCGCGACGGTCCGGTGGCCAGCGCCGCCAGCACGGTCACTGTCGGCGTGAGCTCTCCGATGTCGTGCAGGTCGGCGTCGAGGCCGTGAAGATGGTCTGGCCCAGTGACGGTAAGCCCTCGTTCGTCGAGAACGACCCGAGCGCCCATCCGGGCCAGCAGTGGCCGGATCGCGTCGCCGGCCTGAGTGGTTTGCCGTGGCCAGCCCGGCACGGTGACCTCCCCGCCGGTGACCGCGGCGGCGGCAAGGAACACCGCCGCGTTGGTCAGGTCCGGCTCGACGTCATGGTCGCCGCCCGCGATGGGACCGGGCGCCACTCGCCACCAGGTGGTGCCATCGGTGTCCACGTCGACGCCCCGGTCGGCCAGCATCTGCACGGTCATCTCGATGTGTGGCAGGGAGGGGACCGGCGGGCCATCGTGATGGACTGTGATGCCGGCGTCGTACCTGGCGGCGGACAGCAGCAATCCAGAGACGAACTGTGAGGATCCTGACGCGTCGATCCGCACCTCGCCACCGGGCAACGCCCCGCGGCCGTGCAGCACGAAAGGCAGTGCGTCCCCGTCGATCTGGCAACCCAGCGCGCGCAGCGCCCCGAGCACCGCGTCCATCGGCCGCTGCCGGGCTCGCTCGTCACCGTCGAAACGGACCGGGCCATCGGCCAGCGCGGCCAGCGGCGGGACGAAGCGCATGACGGTGCCTGCCAGACCGCAGTCCACGGTGGCGGGGCCGCGCAGCCCGTTGTGTGCTGCTACCTCTAGCTGGTCGTCGCAGCTGGTGACCGCTACGCCGAGGGCATGCAGGGCGCCGACCATGAGATCGGTGTCCCGGCTGCGCAGCGCTCCCCGGACGATGCCACCGGTGCCGGCCAGCGCAGCCAGCAGCAGTGCCCGGTTGGTGATCGACTTCGATCCTGGGACCGTGACGGTGGCCCGCACCGGGCCCGGCGCCCGTGGCGCGGCCCACGGCAATGCAACGGAGGTCGTCATGGCACCATCATCCCGTACCCGCATGCCACGATGGCGCCTATGTGCGGTAGGTACGCCTCGACCAGAGATCCCGCGACGCTGGCCGTCGAGTTCGACGCGCTGGACGCTACCGGCGGTATAGCGCCGGAAGCCGACTACAACGTCGCGCCGACCAAACCGGTGCTGTCGGTGGTAACCCGGCATCCGCGCGATCTGCAAGGAATCCCCGATCCGGACCGCACAGTGCGCAGCATCCGGGTGATGCGGTGGGGCCTGGTGCCGCATTGGGCCAAGGATCCCAGCGTCGGGTCCCGAATGATCAACGCGCGAGCGGAGAGCGCCGCCGGCAAGCCCGCCTTCCGTGATGCGGTGGCCAGGCGCCGCTGCTTGCTGCCGGCTGACGGCTGGTACGAGTGGCAGGCTCAGCCCGGGAGTCGCAAGCAGCCAATCTTCGTCACCCCTGCGGATGGCTCCGGTGTCGCCCTGGCCGGGTTGTGGTCCACCTGGCGGGGCTGTGACGACACCGCACCTGCGCTGGTGACCTGCGCGGTGGTCACTACCGAAGCGGTTGGTCCGCTCGCCGAGATCCACGACCGGATGCCGCTGATCCTGCCCGCCCGGGCTTGGGAGAGATGGCTGGATCCGGACTCCGACGATCCCAGCGAGCTGCTCGCACCACCGGCCGCCGAGCTGGTGCACGCGCTGGAGCTGCGGCCGGTGTCAACAGCGGTGAACGACGTCCGCCGCGGCGGTCACGAGCTGGTCGAGCGAGTGCAGCCGGAGCAGCCCGCGTTGCTGGATCTGGATCAGGTGCAGTGACGGGACTGACCATTCCGACACCCCACGGCACAGCTGAAGTTGAGCTGCGCTGGGGTCAAGCAGCAGCTCCGCGCTGGGCTCAAGCAGCAGCTCCGCGCTGGGGTCAAGCAGCAGCTCCGCGGGGATACCCGCGCGCCATAGCGGCGGTGCTGCTGGGGCATGGCGCGGGCGGTTCCACCGGCGCGCCCGACCTGGTAGCGGTCACCAATGCGGCGACCGGTATCGGGATACACGTGGCGCTGGTCACACAGCCCTACCAGGTCGCGGGCCGGCGTGCCCCGGCGCCAGCTCGGCAGCTTGACCAAGCGTGGCTGGCCGTCGCCGCGCACCTGGCGAAGGGCGTCTTCGCCGGTCTTCCGATCGTCTTCGGGGGCCGGTCCTCGGGCGCGAGGGTGGCGTGTCGCACTGCGGCGGCGGGAGCGGCCGTGGCCGTGTTGTGCTTGGCCTTCCCGATGCACCCACCAGGGTGCCCGGAACGCAGCCGGATCCAGGAATTGGAGGGCGTGGAGGTGCCGGTGTTGGTCGTGCAGGGACAGCGGGATCCATTCGGTCATCCTCAGCCCGCCACCGGGCGGGAGGTCGTGCTGCTGCCAGGAGACCATTCACTCAAGGCTGATCCCGGCGCGGTCGGCAGCGCGGTCGCGCAGTGGCTGCAGCGCCGGCTGGCTGATGGCGGTGCCCAGAGTTAATCAATCAAGAGCCGATCAACGCAGAGCTGATCGCGCGGCGGAATGCCAGTGCCGGGCCGGGCGTTGCTCGGGCCGTGGCACCCACAGTCCAACAGGTCGGTAACCGAAGGCGCGACCGTGTTGCGCGGCAGCGCAGACCCATTTCACCGGGCCGAGTGCCGAGCTGGCGCGTACCCTCGGCCCCCAGTGCATACCTGGGTACGGGGGTGGTCGGAGCGATGGCAGCCGACAGTGGTGAGCTCGCCCCGCCCGGGCACGCCGAATCGAGCCCCGCCAGGGCCCCTGGAAAAGTTTCTGAAAAAGGCACCGAAATAGCCACTGATGGAAGACCCGAAAGGACTCCTGTGCCGCCGCCGGACAGCGCGGATCAAGCCCTTAAGGACCAAGGCACCCAGCAGGATCAGGGTGTTCCGGAGACGCCCGAGCAGCGCACCGCGCGCTTTGAGCGCGACGCCATGCCGTTGCTTGATCAGCTTTACGCTGCAGCGCTGCGGATGACGCGCAACCCTTCCGACGCCGAGGATCTCGTGCAGGAGACTTACCTCAAGGCCTATGGCGCCTTCCACTCCTTCCGCGCTGGCACCAACCTGAGAGCGTGGCTGTACCGCATTCTGACCAATACCTACATCAACGGATATCGCAAGCGGCAGCGCCAGCCGGTCCAGCAACCCACCGAGGAGATCACCGACTGGCAACTCGCCCAAGCTGAGCAGCACACCTCGTCGGGCCTGCGTTCGGCGGAGATGGAAGCCCTGGACCGGCTGCCCGACTCCGACGTCAAGGAGGCCCTGAGCCAACTGGCCGAGGACTTCCGGATGGCTGTCTACCTGGCCGACGTCGAGGGCTTCGCGTACAAGGAGATCGCTGACATCATGGGTACCCCCATCGGTACTGTGATGTCGCGATTGCACCGGGGACGCAAGCAGTTGCGCGACATGCTCACCGGGGTTGCCCGCGAGCGCGGTTTCCTACGCGATGCGGAGGTCGCCTCGTGAGCTGTGGAGACCCTCACGACACCAACTGCCGCGAGGTACTCGGCGAGCTGTGGCTGTTCCTGGACAACGAGTGCAACCATGAGCGGCGCGAGCTGCTGAAGCGACACTTGGAGGAGTGCCGCCCGTGTCTGGAGGAATTCGGCCTCGACGAGCATCTCAAGGCGTTGCTGGCACGCAAGTGCGGTGGCGACCACGCGCCCGACGCGCTCAAGCAGCGGCTGCGCCAGTCAATCCGGGAGATCATGATGCGCCAAGCCGTCCTTGGCGCGGAGGTGAGCGTCGAGCGCAGCGACGATGGCACCGTCGTGGAGGTTGCCATCAGCGTGGAAAGCCACGCCTGGCCCTCACCCGAGCGCTGAGTTCATTCGTGGACCCGCCGGTGCTTGTCACACGCGCCGACGGGCCCGCCGCCGATCTCAGCTGTTTGGACGCTTGCCGTGGTTGGAGGCGTTCTTTTTCCGGTCACGCTTCTTGCGAGCTCGCTTGGACACAGTCGCTGTCCTCCGATGTCGAATGATCTTGAGCGATTCATTGCGGTTGTGGGTCAGTGTGTCACGGTGCGCCATCACCGTGCCGCCGACCGTGGTTGGATGGCGATGCCAAGGCGTCGAGGAGGGGGCGATCCATGATGACTGAGGAGATTCGGGCCGAGATGGCGGCCAGCGTGTGGAAGATCGTGGTCACCGAGGGCGACGCGGTGTCCGATGGTGACACGTTGGTGATCCTCGAGTCGATGAAGATGGAGATTCCAGTCCTGTCTGAGGTGGACGGAACTGTCGCGAAGCTGGCGGTCTCGGAGGGTGATGTAGTTCAGCAGGGTGACCTGATCGCCGTCGTCGAATGAGATGACCTGAGGTGGGTGCGCTGCGATGTCGACGCTGAGCGAGTTGCTCGCCCAGCACACTCATCTGTCTGGGGCTGCAGTCGGTCACCTGCAGCGGATCGTCGCCGAGTGGCAGTTGCTCGCTGATCTGTCCTTCGCCGATCTGCTGATGTGGGTGCCGTTAAACGTCAGTGACGTCAGCAACGTCAGCGACGTCACTGACGCCGCTGCTCCGGGGGAAGATTTTCTCTGTGTGGCTCATGTCCGGCCGACCACCGGACCCACTGCCTACCCCGAGGACGTGGTCGGCAGCCGTGCTGCGGATACCGAGCGTCTCCTGCTGAGCCGGGCGCTGCGCGACGGTGACATCCTGCGTGATGAGCAGCCGCGTTGGCTGCGCAGCGTCCCGGTACGTCGAGAAGCAGTGCCGGTGCGGCTGGGGCAGCGTCAGGTTGCCGTCATCGGAAGGGAGGCCAACCTGGCGGTCTCTCGGGTGCCCAGCCCGCTGGAGATCGCGTACCTGGGGGTCGCCGCAGATCTGTGCCAGATGCTGGGCGACGGCACATTCCCGGATCCGGGCACGACCGAAGACCGCCAGGGCGGTCCGCGCGCGGGTGATGGCTTGCTCCGGGTGCATCCTACCGGGATTGTGATCTACGCCAGCCCCAATGCGCTGTCCGCTTATCATCGGATGGGGCATGCCGCCGATCTGCGGGGCGAGCAGCTCGCACTGTTGACTCGCCGGCTGGTCTCCGATCCGTTTGACGCCGCCGAGGTGGCCCAGCGAATCCGCGCCGCGGTGGAGGGTAGCCCCAGCGGGCGGATCGAGGCCGACGCTGACGGCGCCACCATGCTGTTCCGCGCGCTGCCGCTACGTCCGCGGGGTGAACCAGCGGGGGCGTTGGTACTGGTTCGCGACGTGACCGAGGTCCGCAGCCGCGATCGTGCGCTGCTGTCCAAGGACGCCACCATCAGGGAGATCCACCATCGAGTGAAGAACAACCTGCAGACGGTGGCGGCTCTGCTGCGGCTGCAGTCCCGCCGTACGGTGAACCTCGAGGCCCGCCAAGCATTGCAGGAGTCGGTGCGTCGGGTGGCGTCCATCGCGATGGTGCATGAGACGCTGTCGATCTCCCTGGACGAGCGGGTGGACATTGATGACGTCGTCGACAAGGTCCTCCCGATGATCGCTGACGTATCGGGGGAGGCAAGTCGGGTCGTGATGCGGCGAGAGGGCGCATTTGGGGTATTGGCGACTGAGCTCGCCACCCCACTGGTGATGGCGCTCACCGAGTTGGTGCAGAACGCTTTCGAGCACGCCTTTGATCCGGGGCGGGACGGTGAGGTGGTACTTCACGCCGAGCGTTCCGCGAGGTCACTCAAAGTGACTGTGTCCGACGACGGCCGCGGGCTTCCGTCCGAGTTCTCGCTGGAACAGTCCGAGCGGCTCGGATTGCATATCGTGCGCACTCTGGTCGGCTCGGAGCTACAGGGGTCCCTAGATCTGCAACGTAGGCAACCCCACGGCACGGTAGCAGTGCTGCGATTACCCCTGACCACGCACCGTCAGGGCCGAGCCCGGTAATTCGGTCTCGATCGGAACCGACATAGTTGAGGGGTCCGACACCTAGCAGTGCCGGACCCCTCAACTGGTTGTGCTGATTGCGCGGATCAGGCGCCGGTACGGGCCCCGGTACGAGCGTTACGCCGCTTGAGGGCGCGTCGCTCG
>JALZDU010000149.1 GCA_030862405.1 Actinomycetota bacterium
GAGCCGCCCGAGGGCGGCTCCGCAACCCGGCGTTCTGGTACTGCAAACTGTGGGGCTGCTCGGCTTTGGCGCACTGGCCCTGCACGCCCTGTTCCTCGACCGGCCGTGGCCACTACGTCGTGGCGGCCGGGTGGATCGGCCACGCAATCTGGGACGTCGCCCACCACCGCGACCTCAACCACCACCGCGCAGTCGGGGTCGTGCCCCGCTGGTACGCGGAGTCCTGCTTCGTGCTCGACCTCCTGATCGGAGCGTCCCTCCTCGTCTCTCCCACGCTGTAGCCACAACCGGTCTGCCAGCAAGTAGTTCTCAGCCTCCGAGCGGGTTGAAGCCGGCGGGGAGCTCAAGCCGGTGCGCGCTCATGAAGCCGGTGTCGGCGAGCAATTCCCGGGTAGGCCCGTCGGCGACGATCTGCCCGTGGTCGATCACTAGCGCGCGTGGGCACAGCTCCAGCGCATAGGGCAGGTCATGGGTGACCAGCAACGTGGTCATCCCGAGCCGCTTGATCAAATCAGCGAACTCGCGCCGGGCCGCCGGGTCGAGGTTGGCAGTGGGCTCGTCGAGCACCAGCACTTCGGGGTGCATGGCCAGCACCGTGGCGACCGCGGCACGCCGCCGCTCGCCCAGAGATAGCCGGTGCGGTGGCCGATCGGCAGCATCTGCCAGCCCGACATAGGACAGCGCCTCGCTGACCCGCGCCGCCAAGTCGTCACCGGACAATCCCAGATGCGCGGGCCCAAAGGCGACATCCCGCCCGACGGTGGGGCTGAACAGCTGGTCATCAGGGTCCTGGAAGACTACGCCAACCCGCCTGCGGACTTCGGTCAGGGTTCGCCGCCCCACCTGCAGACCGCCAATGGATACCGAGCCCGCCGACGGCGTGAGCACCCCGTTGAGCTGCAATACCAGCGACGTCTTGCCTGCACCGTTGGGACCGAGCAGGGCGACCCGCTCCCCGGGCTCGACGCGCATCGACACCCCGGACAGCGCCTGCCGGCCGTCCGGATAGCAGAAATCAAGAGCTTGCACCTCGATCGCCGCACAGCCGCCATGCGGCCGCGACGAGCCGGCGAAACGCCCGCGACCGATCTGCGGCACAGGGGCGGGCGCGCGGGTGGCCCGGCGGGCCCGCCGCCGGCCGACGGGTGGCCCGTCGCCATGCGGCGTCAGCGAGATCGGCGTACCCACCTTGAACTCGTATCCGGGCAGCTGGACCCGGTAAGCACACAGGTCGCAGTTCATCCGCACGTCGCCGTCGCGCGCCTCCCGGTAGCGCTGCAGTACCAGCCGGGCCAGCCGCGAGTCAGGTCCCAGGTGACCGGCGCCACGGACCTCGACGTCGGGATGGTCCTGAGCCCATTGGACGGCCTCGGCGTAGATCCGGTCCCGCAGCACGCCGGGGAACAGGAAGAACGGTGCGACCACGGCGATCCCCGCGCCGAGCAGCCGCAACCGTTCCAGAGCCTCTAGTACCGACGGCATCGCGACCGAGACGAACCCGGGCTCGACGGTGCCCAGCCCGCGGCCGTCAGCGAGCAACCGGCTGACCTTCCAGAGGTCCGCACAGGCGTCCGGATCGCTGGACCCACGGCCGATCAGCGCCACCCCCAGCTTCTCCGGGTCGGCGTCACCGGCCGCGTCCCGGATCCGGTCGGCGACCACCTCCAGAACGTTCGGCTCGATGCCCAGGTCGCGGGCCAAGGAGAAGTGCACTCCTGGGTGCCGGATCCGGGCCCGAGCCAGTGCGGCGGGACCGTCGTTTTTCAGGTGCCCGGCGGACAGCAGCACCAGCGGCACGCTGACGATCTCCGTGGCGCCGCAGGCCACCAGCTCGTCGATGGCTTCATCGACGGTAGGCGACGCCAGCTCGATGAAACCAAAACCGGTCATCAGGTCACCACTGACGGCGCGGATGGTCTTGGCCAGCGCCCAGAACTCGTCCACCCCGTCGGCATCGCGGCTGCCGTGCCCCACAACCAGCATCGCTGGCCTGATGGCTCGACCCTGCGAGCAGGTCTCGCTCACGCGAGGATCGTCCCTGTCACCGCCAGCAGCGGCAGTGCAAGCGCTGCCGCCCATGCCGGAGGAGACGCCGCGGCACCGGTCAGCGCGGTCGGCAGTGCCCCGGTGTAACCGCGAGACGCCATCGCGAGATAGACCCGTTCGCCACGCTCGAAGCTGCGGACCACCAGCGCGCCGAGTCCAGTCGACACGTCGCGGATCTGCCACAGCCAGCGTGGATCGCCGCCCCGGCAGGCCGCAGCGGTGCGCATCCTGGCCAGCTCACCGAGCAGCACGTCGGTGTAGCGCACCATGAATGCCGCGACCGCGGTGAACACCCGAGGCACCCGTAGCCGCTCCAGCCCGGTGATGATCTCCGGCAGTGGCGTGGTCGCGGCCAGGATCCCGGTGGTGAGCAGCCCGAACGTCGCCTTCAGTGCGATAGCTCCCGCGGCGTGCAGCCCAGGCACCGACAGGTCCACCCCGAGCAGCGTCACCTGTGGGGATGTGCCCAGAATTGGCAGAGCTAGCACGAACAGCAGGAACGGCACCTCGACCAGCAACCGCCGCAGCAGGATCAGCGGCGGCAGGGCAGCCACCGCGGCCACCATGGACAGCAGCAGCAGATACCACAGGTACGGCCAGTACGTGCCGGTTGGAGTGGCTGCCACGACCAGCACGAACAGCGCGGTGGCGGCGACCTTGCATTGCGGTGCCATCCGGTGCACTGGGGTGTCGACGAGGATGAGAAGTTGCCTGCCTGGCTCGTGGGTTGCGCTCATGGAGCCACCCGTACCAGGTCAGCACGCAGCGCCAGCAGGGAACGCACCACCACGGCGGTGACCAGCCCCTCGAACACCGCCACCAGCGCGTAAACCCCGATCACCGATCCGGCGACGGTGTACAGCGGCACTCCCACCGCACCGCCTAGTGCGTATTCCACCGTGAACAGCACTGCAGCGGCGAGCACCGACACCACCGCGGCCACGCCGGCGGCCACCGTGAGTCCGGTGGGTCGCCGGGGCAGCACCCGGCGCAGCCCGAGCAGCAGCGGGTAGCCCACTGCGGCCGGTATCAAGGCCAGGTTCACCACGTTGACACCGAGTGCGGACACCCCGCCATCGCCTAAGAACAGCGCTTGGGCCACCGTGACCACAGTGATCACCACCGGTCCCAGCCACGGTCCGAGCAATGCCACCGCCAAGGTGCCACCGAGCAGATGCCCGCTGGTACCCACCGCGACCGGAATGATTGGTGCTCCCATAACCAGGAAGAAGGCCGCGACGAGCCCGGCCAGCGGCAGCTGCCGCTCGGTACCGTCGCGTCCTGCGCGACGCACGCAGATCGTCAGCCCGGCCACAGCTACTGCGGCACCGGCGACCGCGACGGGAGCGGAGACGAAACCGTCAGGGATATGCACGGCTCGTCCCGGTGGCGCTGGCCGTGACATCAAACCGGGCGACGTCCAACCGCGCGACCTCGCCGATCACCACCGTCAGCGGGGCGGCAAGCCGCTGGTCTGGCGGCTGATCCAGGGTGCCACGGACGGTGCGCTGCTTCGGCCGGGTAGCGGCGCTGATCGCGGCGATCGGGGTGTCACCGGGCATCCCGCCCGCGCGCAGCGCGACGATCACCCGCCGCAGTGCCGCCCGCCCGGTGAGAAGCACGACAGTGCCGCCCAGGCGGGCGATGGCCGCCCAGTCCACCTCGTCGACGCCGTCGTTGCCGGCGACCACTGTGAGCGTGCGGGACAGCTCGCGGACCATCACCGGGATCCCGGCTGCCGCCGGTGCGGCTACTGCGGCGGACACCCCGGGT
This sequence comes from Actinomycetota bacterium, assembly GCA_030862405.1. Classification (GTDB taxonomy): domain Bacteria; phylum Actinomycetota; class Actinomycetes; order Mycobacteriales; family Pseudonocardiaceae. The sequence continues at coordinate 3,820 of JALZDU010000149.1, forward strand.
ACCACGTCGACGTCCACCCCGGCGCAGGCCAGAGCCACCGCCTCCTCGCCACCGCGGGATACCACAAAGGGGTCCCCGGCCTTGAGTCGCACCACGCACGCCCCGGTCCGGCCGAGCTGGACCAGCAGCTTGTTGATCTCGTGCTGTGGTGTGGCGGGGGTAGCGCCCTGCTTGCCGACGCAGTGTCGGATGGCGGTCGGGGCCAGTGCCAGGATATCGGCCATCGACCGGCGGTCGTAGACGACATGGTCGGCTCGGGCCAGCAGCGCGGCACCGCGCCGGGTGAGCAGCTGCGGGTCACCGGGTCCGGCGCCCACCAGATGCACGGTCACGTGACCAGCAGTGATCGGGCAGTCACCAGCCAATCACCGAGCCGGCTGGTGCCTGCGGCGCCGACGATCACCACAGTGTGCATCCCGGCTGTGGCAGGATCCATCCTGGCCAACGTGGTGACCTCCACGCGCTCGCCGTCTCGCCCCGCGTCCGTGACCAGACCGACCGGAGTATCACCGGGACGGTACTCGGCAAGGACATCGCGAGCCCGGTGCAGCTGCCAGGACCGCCCTCGTGAGCGCGGGTTGTACAGCGCGAGCACCAGATCGGCGGCGGCCACCGCGCGCAGCCGCGTCTCCACCGCATCCCAGGGGGCGAGCACATCGGACAGGGTCAGGCAGGCGAAGTCGCGGGCCAGGGGAGCTCCTAGCTGCGCTGCCCCAGCGACGGCTGCTGTGATGCCGGGCACCACTCGCACCGCGGGACGGCGGTGTGCAGGCAGCGCGGCGGCGGTGGTCAACGCCGGCGATGCCATGCCGTAGATCCCGGCGTCACCGGAGGACACCAGCGCCACCCGCGCACCGCCGGCCGCCACGCGCACCGCATCCTCGGCGCGCGCCCACTCGGCTCCGATCCCGCTTGGCGCCAGGCTCTGGTGCGGGCCGATGAGATCGGCGCACGCGGCCAGATAAGCGTGGTACCCGAAGACGAACTGCGCATCCCGGACGGCATCCTCAGCGGCGTGGGTACGGTGCGCGGGCCCACCCGGTCCCAGCCCGACGACGGTGAGCGTGCCGGTCATGACGCCCACTCCGCGGAACCAAGTACGTCGGCGGTCACAATGCCGCCTCCGCGGAACCAAGTACGTCGGCGGTCACGGCAACCTTCTCTTGTCAGCGGGAATCGCTCGCCCTGCCGTGCTACCAGGCACCGATCGGCGACGGCAGCCGTGCGAGTACGTGGGGTCATAGAGGCGGCTGCGGCCTCCTGCGCCGGACAGCGCCGGCCCTACTAGCACGAGTGCCACGGTACGGATTCCAGACGCGGCCAGCGCGTCGGCCAGGCCGTCCACCGTTGTGGTGATCACCGTCTCGTCCGGCCAGCTAGCTTTTGCGACGATGATCGCGGGAGTCTGCGGCGGGTAGCCGGCCAGGAGCTCCTCACGGAGCACGGCAGGTCGTGCCGCAGACAAGTAGATGGCCATCGTGGTGCCATGAAGGGCGAAGTCAGCGACGCTGTGGCCCGCGGGCATCGACTCTGCCGTCCGGCCGCCGCCAAGCCGGGTGAGTACCGCGCTCTGCGCCACTCCGGGGACCGTGAGCTCGACCCCGGCACTAGCCGCGGCGGCGGCGAGTGACCCCACCCCGGGCACGATCTCGAAAGTGCGCTGGTGCTCGGCGCACCAGGCGATTTGCTCGGTCAGCGCGGAGTACAGCGAGACGTCCCCAGAATGCAGCCGCACGATCGCCGCATCCGGGTGCGCCTCGTACACCGCGAGAACGTCCTCCAACGTCATCCCTGCTGAGTCGTGCAGCTCGACGCCGTCGCGGCAGTGCTCGAGTACCGCGGCAGGCACCAGAGACGATGCCCAGACCACCACGTCGGCGCTCGCGAGCCGATGCGCCCCACGCAGGGTGATCAGGTCTGCCGCGCCAGGTCCGGCGCCCACGAACGAGATCAGCCCCGTAGCCGGTCGCATCAGGCCATCCCATCTCCCGGGGACCCCATACGAGGTGGCCAGTCCTCCTAGCTCAGCAGAGTATTGTCCTGCGGCCGATCCGCGGCCAGACTCAGGCACGCGACCCGGGCACCTGCCTCGCCTGCCTGGCCCGGGGCGGTAGAGGTCTGTTCCGCCTCGTGAATCACGACCGATCCAGGTCCCCGGTCGGTGAAGACGAAGGGCACCGTGGTCCGGCTCGTGCCTGAGCCTGCTGCATCAGTGCGCAGGTCCAACCAGATCTCGTTGTTCGGGTTGGCGTATTCAGGGTTGGTTGATGGTTGTGTCGGCGAGGCGGCGGGATCGACGCGGTTTTGGTAATGCCCACCCGCGAACTGGGGATTTTCACTGCAAAGGTTCTCGTGCGCGTGCACCGCGTATCCCCGGTTGGGCTGCAGCCCGTTGACGGTGAGCTCCACGTTGGTCGACGTTCCCGACGGGATCATGGTGACCGCCATCCGCGCTCCGGGCGGCGCCAATTCGGGGTTGTACGTCACGGTGTTGGAGTCGGGCTTGGGTTCGGTAAGCGCGCCCTGGCCCCGCAGAGTGATCGCGGTTTGGGCGGGCAGGGTCAGGCCCTGGTACCCGCACGCCATCGGCCCGACGGCGACGGCTGCGGTGGCCATAGCCAGTGTGAGCCGTCGATACATCGGTCGACGAGCAGTCACTGGCTGCTGCCAGGTTCCCGCCCTCGAATACCCTGTGCGACTTTGATCAATCGAAGAATGTCCCCTCATGGATGTATATTGCCCGACCTGTATGCGCTGCGCGACCCCTAACTACTCATCTGTGTCGGTTTCCATGGCAAGAACAAAGTTCAGCACGTAGCGCAGTGCAAGTTCCTGGCGGTCGGCCGGGTGCGGTGCCCAAGCGAGGGCATCTTCGGCGTAGCGCATCAACTGTTCCTCGTTGAGTCTTGACATGATCAGTTTGGCGAGCTCAGGTCCGTCGAGATCGGGACGCAGGCGCCGGGCGAGCACGTACTGGGTGGCCAGTTCATCGTCGTGATCTTCGACGCTCATCTGCGGTCTCCGTTCGGCCCTGCACCTAGTGTGGCGACAATCTGCTCGAGGCAGAGAGGACATGACGTGACGCGGGCCCAACACCCGATCGAGATCGAGTCATACCGGATCCTGCGATCGAAAGTGAACACCGGGGCACTCCCGCCCCGCACCCGCGCAGTGATTGAGCGGGTGATCCACACCAGCGCGGACCTTGACTATGCCACTGACCTGATTTGCGACGAGGAGGCGCTGCGTGCCGGACAACAGGCATTAGCTGCAGGGGCTCCACTGGTCGTCGATGTCCGGATGCTTGCTGCTGGCATCACGTCGCGGCGCTGTGTGGTCGCGATCGACCTGGCCGGTGACCCGCCCGAGGGGCTGACCCGGTCCGCGGCGGGGATCCGGACGGCCGCGGCTGAGCACGCCGAGGGTGCGGTGTGGGCGGTGGGTAACGCGCCGACGGCGCTGCGCGAACTCGTCCGGCTGGCCGCCGACGGCTGGGTGCGCCCGGCGCTGGTGGTCGGGTTGCCGGTGGGTTTCGTCGATGCTGCTGAGGCTAAGGCAGCGCTGCGGGAGTCAGGGTTGCCGGCACTGTCCAACCGCAGCGCCAAGGGTGGCGCTGCGGTCGCTGCGGCGGCGGTGAACGCGCTGCTGTACTGGGAGCCGCCCCGGTGAAGCCGTACCTGGTCGGGCTGGACCTAGCCGGGCGCTTGGTCGTCGTGGTCGGCGCGGGCACGGTCGCCCAACGCCGGCTGCCGCGACTGATCGCGGCCGGCGCCGACGTGTTGCTGGTGGCCCCCGAGGCCACCCCGGCGGTGGAGTCAATGGCCAGGGCGGGCGAACTGCGCTGGGCGGTCCGGGATTACGCCGATGGAGACCTCGACGGCGCCTGGTACGCGCTAGCGTGCAGCTCCGCCGCCGTGGTCAACGCCGCGGTGGCCGCCGAGGCGCAGCGGCGACGGGTGTTCTGCGTGCGGGCCGATGATTCCACCGGTGGCAGCGCGGTCACGGCGGCTACCGGGGAACACGAGGGATTGCTCGTCGGCGTTCTTGCCGGGCGACGCCCACGCCGTTCCGCCGCTGTCCGGGATGCGCTGATCGAAGCACTGCGCACCGGGGTGGTGGATGACGCTCCGGACGCCGAAGACCACGTCGCTACTCCCGGCGTGGCGTTGGTCGGCGCAGGACCAGGCGATCCCGACCTGATCACCGTGCGCGGCCGGCGGTTGCTGGCCCGCGCCGATGTTGTCGTGGCCGACCGGCTCGCTCCCCGAGAGCTGCTCGACGAGCTGGGGACCCATGTCACAGTGATCGATGCCGCGAAGGTGCCCTACGGCCGCGCGATGGCCCAGGAACAGATCAACGCGCAGCTCATCGAACACGCCAAGGCCGGCCGATTCGTGGTGCGGCTCAAGGGTGGCGATCCCTACGTCTTCGGGCGGGGTTTTGAGGAGTTGCTTGCCTGTGCGGCCGCCGGGGTACCAGTCACCGTGGTACCCGGCGTCACCAGCGCCATCTCAGTCCCCGCCGCGGCGGGTATCCCGGTCACCCACCGCGGCATCGCGCACGAGTTCGTCGTCGTGTCCGGCCATGTGGCACCGGACGATCCCAGCTCGCTGGTCGACTGGGCGGCACTCGGGCGGCTGCGCGGCACCCTGATCCTGCTCATGGCGGTCGAGCGGATCGGTGCGTTCGCCGACGTACTGGTCGCCCATGGCCGGGCACCGGACAGCCCGGTTGCCGTGATCGCTGACGGCACCCTGCGCAGCCAGCAGACGGTGTGTTCCACGCTGGCGGACGTCGCGGCGGATGTCGCTCGTGGCGGGATCCGCCCACCCGCGATTGTGGTGATCGGTCCAGTCGTGGCCCTCGTGAGTGAGTAACAGTGTTCCTGCACTCAATGCCACTCACGAGCAACCCGCGTCAGGGCGCGGGTTGCCTGCGGCGGCAGCCCGTGGGCGGTGAACCAGTCGGTCACGATCCGTATGTCCCGCGCGAGGAATGCCGGTCCCTGCGGGTTGGCGACGATGTCCACCACCTGCGGAAGGTCGATGAGCACCAGTCGCCCACGGTGTACTAACAGGTTGAATGGGGACAAGTCGCCGTGTGCGAGGCCCTCGCCGGTGAGCAGCACCAGAGCGTCGATGAGCTGGTCCCACAACGTGCGAAGCGCTGCGGGATCGGGCCGCAGCTGCGCCAGCCGGGGAGCTGCTTGGCCGTCCTGCTCGGCGAGGTACTCCAGCAGTAGCTCAGTCCCGTGCAGCTGCGCCGGGTAGGGCACCGGCGCACCGAGGCGCCACAGCCTGCACAGGGCACCGAACTCGGCAGCCGCCCACTGCCCGGCCAGCAAATCGCGACCGAATGCAGTGCGCCGCGCCATCGCCCGCGTCTCCCGAGAGCGACGCATCCGCCGGCCCTCGATGTAGGCGGCGTCGCGGTGAAACATCCGGTGTTCGGCGGTGCGGTAGCGCTTGGCGGCGAGCAGGCACGATCGGGACGTACCGGGTACTGCGCGCTCCACCAGATGCACGTCGGCTTCTTTGCCGGTCTTGAGCACACCGAGGTCGGTATCGACTGCGACGAGCTCGGTGACCAACCAATCCGGGTGGGGTGCCGGGCCGTGCTGTCCCATGTCCCAGGTCGACCATCGATCCCCGTCGATCGGATCGTCATCAGGTGGCGGGGCAGTAGGAGTGCGCTGGCGGGCTGGTGGTTCGTCATCGTCGAAGTGGCGTCGATGCCGGCGGGTGCCGACCTCATAAAAGCGGCTGCGCCGGACGGGCAGCCGGTCGTGCTGTGGCATTGGAAGGGCTCCTCGGGTGACGCCACCCAGGAGCAGATCAGCCGGCTGGATGGCGGGAGTGTGAGGTCGCGTTGAGCTGCACACCATTGGCAGCCATGGCCTCTCACCTCCTCCGCTGTTCTCGTACCGTTGGGCCCGCGTGACGGGCACCTGCCGTCATCGTGGCGTACAGCGTGGCCCGACACGCCGATGGTGGCAACCGATTTCCTGGCGTTCCGGGTTCAGAACTCGTAGGTCCGCGCCACGACAACTGCGTCGCTGTCCGAGCGCCATGGCTCGAGGGCTGGTGGGCGGGTCCGGAATCCGG
>JALZDU010000150.1 GCA_030862405.1 Actinomycetota bacterium
CGCCGCGGCCCGGGCCCGGGCCGCCGAGCTGGGTCTGGATGCCGGTGACCGCCTGCTGTGTACGACAGGCTGGGACGGGGAAGTGCCGGGAGAAGTGTTGCTCGCCGTGCTCGCCGCTGACGCATCACTGGTGCAGTGCACCGGCGCCGATCCTGCCGCTCTGGCGGACCGCTGCGCCGCCGAACGGATCACCACCACCCTCACCTAATCCCTGGTTTCCGCATTCAGCGTGCTCAGCGGGATTATTCGCACCTCGTTGACCCCGCTGAGCCCGCTGAATGCGAGCCCCGGCGCGCCTGGCCTGCGGTCCGTGAGTTCATGGTGGGCCCGGGATACCCTGGCATCGGGCAGCGATCGGGAGATTCGGCGGTAGGACTATGCGCGGCGTGCGGGGCACTGGCCGGACGAATGGGATCATCGGGACACTGGTGTTGCTCGTCGTGGCAGTACTGGTGGCGGGGTGCGCCGACGCGGGACAGTTTTTCGGACGATCTGACAGTGATCCTGCTGCGTTGGCGCAGATCAGTATCCAGCCGGGCGACAAGGCCGAGAGCGTCAATCCCACGCAGCCCGCCTCGGTGAACGTCACCGGGGGCGAAATTCGTGAGATCGCGCTGACCAACGCCGACGGCAAGGCGGTGGCCGGCACGCTGAGTCCCGACCGGCGCAGTTGGACCAGCACCGAGCCGTTGGGTTACGACCGAACCTACATCTGGAGCGGCACCGCGGCCGGTCCGCACTCCCCCGCGGTACCCATCACCGGCTCGTTCACCACCGTCAAGCCACGCCAACTCGTCCACGCCACCCTGAACATCGGCGATGGCGATACCGTCGGTATTGCCGCCCCGATCATCCTGCAGTTCGACGACCACGTGGCGGACAAGGCCGCCGTGCAACGAGCCCTGCAGGTACAGGCCTCAGTACCGACGGAGGGGTCGTGGGCCTGGCTATCCGACGACAACGGTGGCTCCCGGGCGCACTATCGAACTCGCGAGTACTGGCAACCGGGCACCCAGGTCAACGTGGCCGCCAAGCTCTACGGCGTGGCCTACGGCGACGGATCCTACGGCGAGGAAGACCTGACTACGTCTTTCACCGTCGGTCGCGCCCAGATCGTCAAAGCCGACGTCAACAGCCATCGCCTGATCGTCCTGCGGGACGGCCAGGAGGTGATGAACTTCCCGGCCAGCTACGGATTGGCCTCGGATCCCCAGCGCCACACCACCAACGGCGTCCACGTGGTGATGAACAAGTCCCAAAAAGTACTGATGTCCAACCCCAAGTACGGCTACGTCGACCTGCCCATGTATTGGGCGGTGCGGATCTCCAACTACGGTGAGTTCATCCACGCCAACCCCTCGTCCACCGGCGCGCAAGGCTCGGCCAACGTCACGCACGGCTGCATCAACCTGTCCACCGCGAACGCTCGGCAATACTTCGACAGTGCGATCTTCGGTGACCCCGTGGAGGTGACCGGCAGCCCCACCGAGCTCAGCGGAGAGCACGGTGATATCTACGACTGGACGGTCCCGTGGGAGGCCTGGAAGGAGATGTCGGCCCTGGATTCCTGATGTGACGAACACAGTGCGGTGGTTCTGCCTAATGGACGCGCATGTCTGTAATTCGCATTGGTGATGAAGCAATCCTGGTGTACCTAGCCGAGCACAGTACCCACGCCCCATCGCCGTTCACGTCCGGTTTGCGGACTACTCGTAGCCGTTCGAAGACTCAAAGTAGTGGTCGGCGGTTCGAGCCGCGGCGGGCGTAACGCCGGGTCACGCCGTCGGCGATCAAACAGAAGACCTTCGTACTATAGATACGTGGGACTGCAGGAGAAGTAGGACTCCAAGATGAGACGGCTGCGTGCCAGTCATAAGCGCGGCTGTCGCCGTTCGGGTGAGGTGACCGCTCTGACGGGATGCTGCGGACGGGACCTATGGAGGGCCGGAGATGCCACGGATCGCCAACGGTATGCCGGCTACCTTGCTCCGGAAGGCCACCTGGATAAAGAGCAGCCACAGTAATCCCAACGGGGAATGCGTGGAGTTGGCGAAGCTGGCCAATGGAGACATCGCCGTACGCAATTCCCGGCATCCGAGTGGTCCTGCCCTAATCTTCACCCGTGCCGAGATGGCCGCATTCATCCAGGGCGTGGAGGACGGTCAGTTCGACGAGATGGCGGAGTGACCGCTCGCGTGCGACCGGGGGACCGCGCTGCGCACCGAGCGTAGGTACCAGCTCAAACACCCCTGCTGTCGCAGAGCTACACGAGATCGAGCCGCGTGACCGAGGTGACGAATATGCGCAGTCAGGCGAATACCATAACGAACTTAGGGGTCAAATCTCTTTGAGAGTACTATCGAGGAAGCGAATCGTCTCGGCAGGGGTTTTGGCCTGCACAGACAATCGATCCATAATTTCCCGGTAGTGCTGAACATCTTCGGTTTTGTCCAGGTAGAGGGAGCTGGACAGCTGTTCAAGGTAGACGAGGTCTGGCAGATCGGGTTCAGAGAACCGCAGGAGGGAGAACGGTCCGCCTAGTGCCGAATGTGGACCGGAATGCATCCCTATCACCTGGACCGTGACGTTGGGTAGCTCCGCCATATTTATCAGATGCTGAATCTGATTCCGCATCGTTGAGCGTCCGTCAAGCCGCCATAGCGAAGCCTCCTCCATCACTGCCCACAATTGGGGCGCTTCTCGTTGGGTGAGGATTTCCTGACGTGTCATCCGCAGTGCGAGCCGGCGCTCGATATCGTCGGCAGATCGGCGTGGGTGGCCGAGCTGGATAATGGCGCGGGCGACTTCTGGAGTCTGCAGCAGCCCCGGCACGAGTTGTGGTTGATAAGTGCGGATGATTGAACTGGCCTGCTCCAAGCCAAGGTAGATCTCGAACCAGCTCGGCACGATGTCGCTGTACTGATGCCACCATCCGGGCACGTTGGCCTGCCGGACCAGGGTCAGGAACGCTCCTCGCTCCTGCTCATCGGTAACGCCGTAGAAAGTGAGCAGGTCCGTCACGTCCCGGTCCCTGAAGCCGACCCGGCCGAGCTCCATGCGGCTGATCTTGGCATGGGACGCCCGGATCGCCTGGCCGGCCGCTCCGGCAGTGATGCCGCGCGCCTCACGGAGCCGACGCAACTGAGTACCCAACACGATGCGCAGCGCCGTCGGACCCGGCGGCCGCGCAGGAGCGTGACCGCCAGTCGGATCAGGACTCCACCGAGGCGTCGTCATCATAGCCTCCTACGGTTGAGCACTACGAAGAGCTACACCATAGACGGCGGTCAGCGCACCCGAAACCCCAGCCAGCCGTTTTGGTCAAAACTGCCGTTTCCGCTCTGGATCAATGTAGCCATCTCGGCTCGGCATGGATCAGAACGGACCGCCCCGGCGGCAGTAACGCATGGTGATCCTCTCCTGCAGTAACGTGACCAGCAGGCAGTGCGAACTGTAACGGCCAAGCCATTGAAAGGTTGCCACATCGAACGTGATTGCACCTGTACCGTTCTTGCATCCGTACACGACGCCCCAGAGGAAATCGCATGCTCGTGCATCCACTCTTGCATCTGCATGCGAGGTCTGAAACGGTGGTTGCAGGGAAGCACCAATGAATGCCACAGACAAGAGGAATACATCGTGGGTGTCCTCCGCGCTAGGGCGACTATGACAAGCAGGAGCAACCATGCCGTAATCGGAACGCTGGGCGGTCTGGCCACCGTGCGCGCAGGTAATGCGGAGGTCGACCCGTGAAGCTGGCTCCGTTATCAGATCTGTGCTCCGGCGATAAGGGATGCCTACCGTCAGAGGTGGAACAGCTGCTGCTCGACGTGGTCGCCGATGGGTTCGTCGTGTACTGCTGCGGGCCCAAAGCCGCGCCGTTTGCTCTCGTCGCGTCCTACCAGTGGCCGGACTACATCGATCTGATCACCATCCGACAATTCGATCGAATCACGACCGCCAGGATCCCTGCACCTCGAGGCGTTCGGATCGATGTGTTCGCTCCTGAGGTCGTGGTGTGGGCGCATGAGGGCCCGCCGCAGTCCGCATTGCGGGCATTGCTGAACCTGGTACCTCCCCAGCACCCGCACGCTCCGATCCACGCTCACCCGGCGCCTTCTTCCCTGCAGATCCCCCGAGCTGACCAACGCCCGATGACTATCCGGCTGCCGTCACCAGGCCGGGCAAGGATGCGAGCCGCCCGCCTCGCCACAGTGTTAGCAGCGGTCGGTTGAGGGACTCGGCCATCCAGCGCGAGAGGGTGTATCGGCAGCAGTCATGGCCCCAGTGATTGCGGTGTCGCTCGGGAGAGGCACAGTGCGCTGGGCACACCGATGATTACGGTGGCTGCTGCGGTGAGGGTGATCGCGGCGGGATAGCTGGTAACGCTGGTCAGGAGACCACTGCTGCCGCGTAGCAGGCGAACAACAGGCCGGCAGCGCTGGGGCCGGCGTCGGTCACCGCAGCCAGCCGGGGCAGGACAGGATGGCGATGCCGTAGACGAGCAGGTCGATGCTTAACGCTACGAAGACCACGGCCAACGCCGCACGGGGTGTCGTCGCCGGTGCGGGTGTGGTCGGCCCGGCAGGTGGAGTGGACATCGAGGCGCCCCTCCACTTGATCTAGTCGTTGAGTAGGGCGCGGGCCATCACCACGCGTTGGATCTGGTTGGTGCCTTCATAGATCTGCGTGATCTGTCACTTGGTTGTAGCTGACCTGGTGATCTATCAAGAGGACAGCAGCTAAGCAGCGGAGATACATCTCGGTGGTTCTCGGTGGTTCTCATCCCTGCCCGACCTCTGACGGCCTGGAGACGGCCTGATCTTGACCTGCCCACACCAGTGATGATGCTGCACGTTGGGAGCCCTGTGGCATCCCGTCGACAGTGCGTAGCCCGACCACGCGGCTCCCTGGGCCAGCATCCCGTACACCTGGACCCGCATTCCCGGCACTGACTTCGAAGTGCGGGCACTGACCGCCAAGCCGCTAGCGGTGCGCGTGACCGTCCCC
>JALZDU010000164.1 GCA_030862405.1 Actinomycetota bacterium
GCCTCGGGCTCTTGCAGGAACGCTCGCAGCATCGACGGCACAAAATGGATCGTCGTGATGGCCTCAGACTGGATCAACCTGGCCAGATATGATGGATCTTTATGTCCCTCAGGTTTGGCGACCACCAGCGTGGCTCCCACCAGCAGCGGCCAGAAGAATTCCCATACCGATACATCGAAGCTCGATGGCGTTTTCTGCAGCACCCGATCGTCTGGTTGGAGGCCGTATTCGTGTTGCATCCACTCCAGCCGGTTCACGATTCCAGCGTGCGGGACGGCCACTCCTTTAGGCCTTCCGGTGGAACCGGACGTGTAAATCACATACGCCGGATGCGTCGGCGTGAGCGGCGAGATCCGGTCACTGTCGGTCGGATCATTGTCAGCGTAGCCAACAACGTCCCTCACAAATTCTGAATCATCGATAACCACGATCGGCTGGGCATCGTTGATCATAAAGGAAATGCGCTCAGCCGGGAGACCCGGGTCCACCGGTAAATAAGCAGCCCCAGCCTTGTGCACCGCCAGGAGGGTGATGATCAGCTCGATCGAGCGCGACAATGAAATCGCGACACACCGTTCTGGACCGACGCCTCTGGCGATGAGCTTGTGCGCCAGCTGGTTGGCCGCCGCGTTCAACTGAGCGTAGCTGAGTTTGTGTCCGAATGCGGGTATCGCGCCAGACGGTGCTGTCGCTGCAGCGGAGGCATCGAAAATCACTGCAGTGGCGTCTGGGGTACGGAGCACCTGCTCGGAGAACAAACTCGGTAGCGTCCCAGCAGCGATCTCACGCTCGGTGTCATTCCACTCCGTCAGGACCTTGTGCCGCTCACGCTCGGACATCCACGGCAGGCGGGACACCGGCCGCGCCGGATCGTCGGCGATACCAGCCATCAGTCGGAGAAGTCGCTCGGCGATACGTTCGACCGTGGCAGTGTCAAACAGCTTCGGGTCGTAGGCGAGGTTGAAACCGAGCCTGTCCTCCAGAGAGGCGATCAGGGTCAACGGGAAGTTCGTGGTGTCCAGCGCCTGCACGTCAGCCACCCGCAGACCGGCGTCGTCCGCCGATGTATCGGTGATCGGGTAGTTCTCGAACACGACCACGCTGTCGAACAGGTTCACCGCAGCAGGTAGATCGCTCCACGCCTGGATGCGGGCCAGCGAGACGAAATCGAACTGACGTGACTCTGACTGCTCGGCCTGCAGCTCGCGCAGCCACGACACGACATCCTGCTCGTCGGCCACCGTGACCCGGGTCGGTACCGTGTTGATGAACATGCCGACCATCTCTTCGACACCGGGCAGCTCGGCCGGCCGCCCCGACACCGTGGTGCCGAACGCCACGTCCCGCTCGCCGCTGTAGCGCGACAGCAGCAGCGCCCAGGCGCCCTGCACGACTGTGTTCAATGTCAGGCCATTGCGCTTGGCCGCCTCATGCAATCGGCTGGACTGATCGGCGGGGAGTTCGATCGGAAGTGACGCCGACGACTCGGCACGGTGTGCCTCCACCAGCTGCCGGTCATAGGGCAGCGCAGTCGGCGAGTCGAACCCCGCCAACGCCCGCCGCCAGTACCCTTCAGCCTGCTGCTCATCCTGGTCGGCCAACCATTGCAAATACTCCCGGAACGGACGCCGGGACACCAACCGCGGCGGTCGGTCCTCGACAATCGCCGCATACTGCTCGCACACCTCGGTGAAGACGTCGCCGGTGCTCCAGCCGTCCAACAGGATGTGGTGCGAGGTCCAGACCAGCAGCACCTCGTCATCGGACAGGCGTGCGATGATCAGCCGCATCAGCGGGGCCTGGGTCAGGTCCAGGTCGGCGACGCAGTCGTCGGCCAGCACTCGTTGCTGCTCGGACTCTGTGTCCTCATCGGTCAGGTGACGCCAGTCATGGTGCACGGTGGGTACCGTTGCTTGGCGGTACACGACCTGCAGCGGCTGCTCCACGCCGTCCCAGATCACGCCGCTGCGCAGGATGGGTGTCCGGTCCACCACCCGCTGCCATGCCGCCTCCAGCGCGTGGGGGTTGGACAGCCCACACAGCCGCAGGGACATTTGGTTGATGTACGCGCCAGAGGACGAGTCGACCAGGTTATGGAAGAGCATCCCGGCCTGCGTCGGCGTGAGCGGGTAGATGTCCTCCACGCCTCGCCCGGCGCCGACGAGCCGGTCCACAGTCGGCTGGTCGAGGGCGGCCAGCGGAAAGTCCGATGGGGTGCAACCGCCAGCTTCCGGCTGGGCGCAATGTTCGACGATCTCCCGCAGCGCCTGGATCATCTCGTCGGCAAGCCGCCGCACGGTGGCCTCGTCATGCACCTGGCTGGAGTAGGTCCAGGTCAGCTCGAGTTCCCCGTTTTCCACCAGACCGATGATGTCCAGCAGGTAGGTGCGACTGCTTCCGAAAGCGAACTCCTGCCCGACGCCGTCAGACCGGGTGCGGTAGAACCCTTCTTCGGCCGTTACGACGTCCCACTGGCCGTGATAGTTGAACGAAATTTGCGGCAGTGGGTGATCGCGCAGGGCGCTGGCGGGTGAGTCGGGTGGGCTGAGGTAGCGCAGGGCGCCGTAGCTCAGGCCCCGGCGGGGCACCGCGCGCAGTTGTTCCTTGACTGATTTGAGGACTCCGCCCCAGTCCGTGGCCGTCGGAATCGTGAGCGCGACGGGGAACTCGGTGGTGAACCAGCCGATGGTGCGAGAGGTGTCGACGTCGTCGAAGAGGTCCTCGCGGCCGTGGCCCTCCATGCCGATCAGCACGCTGCCGCGACCGGTCCAGTGGGACAGCACCCGGCCCAGGGCGCTGAGCAGCACATCGTTGACCTGGGTGCGGTACGCGCTCGGCACCTGGCGCAACAACGCATCTGTGTCGTCGCGGCTGAGCCGGACCGAGACGACACCGCCGGAGTTGAAGGTGTTCGGCCCGGGATGATCCACCGGAAGCTCCGCTGGCACGGTGGCGGGTCCCTCGGTCCAGTACCCGAGATCGCTGTCGAACTGTCCGGATCGGACATGCTCGGTGAGCCGTAGCGACCAGGTCTGGTAAGCGGTGGTCTTGGGTCCCAGGTTCACCGGCTGGTCGGAGCTGATGTGGTGGTAGGCCGTCTCCAGGTCGTCAAGCAGGATCCGCCAGGACACCCCGTCGACCACCAGGTGGTGGATGGTCAGGAACAGCTGTGGCGGGCGCGCCGGTTCGAAGGTGAACAGGTTCGCTCGCAGCAGCGGCCCACTTTCGATGTTCAGGCTGGTTTGGGCCGCGATCGCGGCTTGCTCCATGGCAGCGCGTTGACCTTCAGCATCGAGGCCGGACAGATCAGACCGTTGGAACACCTCGGCGGGTTCATGGGCGGTGATGTCCTGGCGCCACTGGCCGTCAACACGCTGGAAGCGCATGCGCAGGGCGCCGTGGTGCTTCACGACCGCGTCGAACGCTGCGCGCAGCGCGTCCTGGTCGAGGTCTTTGGTCAGCTCGACCAGCATTGACATGTTGTAGTGGTTCGGGGTTTCCGTCCCGTTTTCAAGGAACCACTGCTGGATTGGAGTCAGCGGCGCGGGGCTGACGATCACATCGTGGCCCACTGGCTGAGGAGCGGGTTGGAGGTCAACCCCGGCGGTGAGCTCGGCGATGGTCTGGTACAGGAAGATGTCTTTGGATGTGATCCGCAGGCCGGCCTGCCGGGCCCTGGAGACTACCTGGATGCTCAAGATGGAGTCACCGCCCAGGCCGAAGAAGTTGTCTTCGACCCCGACCCGTTCCACCCGGAGAACCTGGGCCCAGATATCAGCCAACGTCTGCTCAGCCGGCGTGCGTGGGGCCAGGTAGGACGACTCCAGCGCCAGTTGGAGATCCGGCGCAGGCAGCGCCCGCCGGTCGACTTTCCCACTGGGGGTCAGCGGTAGGCGATCGAGTGTGACGAACGCTGAGGGAACCATGTAGTCCGGCATGCTGCGTTTGAGCCAGGACCGCAATTCCGACCAGCCGGGTACGGTCGAATCCGCGGGAACCAGGTAGGCAACAAGCCGCGTGTGCCCGCCGTCGTCGCGGGCGACCACGGTGGTCTCGGCCACCTCAGGGTGTTCCAGCAGCGCGGTCTCGATCTCGCCGGGCTCGACGCGGAACCCGCGGATCTTGACCTGGTCGTCGGCGCGACCTAGGTACTCAAGCACGCCCTGGGCTGTCCAGCGCACCAGGTCCCCGGTGCGGTACATCCGGTTGCCTGCCGGCCCGAATGGGTTGGCCACGAACCGCTGCGCGGTCAAGACCGGCCGGTTCAGATATCCACGGGCCAGCCCGGCACCGGCAAGGTACAGCTCACCGGCCACCCCCACCGGCATCGGGTGAAGCTCCCCGTCGAGCACGTAGGCCCGCAGGTTGTGTAGCGGGCGACCAACCATCGGCCGCATGCCCTTGACCACCCGGCACGACAAGGCGTCGATGGTGGTCTCGGTGGGACCGTAGAAGTTGTAGCTTGCCGTGTTCTCGGTCGCGGCCAGCTCTCGCCACAATGACTCACCCAGCGCCTCGCCGCCCAGCATCAACACCTTCAGCCGATGGCGCGCACCGGTCAGCAACCCGGCCGAAACCAACTGCTGAACGTAAGACGGCGTCACGTCCGGAAGGACGTCGATCTTGTGCTCAGCCACGTAGTCGACCAGTGCCACCGGTTCCAGCCGCACCGCGTCCTCGAGCAGATGCAACCCGTGGCCGCCAGCCATCAGCAGCAGCCCCTCCAACGAGGCGTCGAAGGAGAAAACCGCGGTCAGCGCGACTCGCAGGGGGCCACCGCCGGCCGCGGCCAGGACACCGTGGCGGTGGTTGGCCAGAAGGTTGACCAAACTGCGCTGCTCGACCAGTACGCCCTTGGGCCGCCCGGTCGACCCGGAGGTGTAGATCACATACACCGAGCTGGCCGGATGGAGCAGGCCACTGCGGTCGGCGTCGGTCGGGTCTGCATCGGGGCATCCCTGCAGCGCGGCAGCGACCTCAGGGTCATCGAGGACCAGGTCAACCGTTGCATCCGGCAACGCGGAGCGCACCGCGCCAGCGGTGGCGCAAGTGGTCACCACCAGCACCGGAGCCGAGTCGCGCAGCAGGAATCCCACTCGGTCTTGGGGCAGCTCCGGGTCGACCGGCAGATATACCCCACCTGCCTTGAACACTGCCAGCAGCGCCACCACCATCTCCACCGAACGCGGCAACGCCAACGCCACCACGCGCTCGGGCCCCACACCTGCGCTGATCAGGTAATGCGCTAGCCGGTTCGCCTGAACATTGAGCTCGGCAAAGCTCAGCGCTGTGTCCCCGAACACCACGGCGATCTCGCTCGGGGTACGCGCGACCTGATCCTGGAATACCTCGGGGAACGTCACCGCGGGCACCTGCAAGTCGGTGTCGTTCCACTCCACCAACACCCGTCGCCGCTCCTGTTCGGTCAGCAGCGGCAGCTCGGCGATTGGCCGGTCCGGGTCGGTGGCGATGCCTTTAAGCAGTACCGACAGGTGCTGGGCCATCCGCTCGATCGTGGCGCCGTCAAACAGGTCGGTGTTGTACTCCAGCACGCCAGCCAGGGCACCGCCCTGTTCCTGGAAATCGATACTGATATCGAAACTCGCTGTCGCCATCGCCAGTTCGAGGTCTTCAACCTCCAGATCAGGCAGACGCGGTGTCCCAACCGGGGTGTTCTGCAGCACGATCATGACCTGGAACAGCGGCGCACGGCTGGTGTCCCGATCCGGCTGCAGCTCATCCACGAGTCGTTCGAAAGGCACGTCCTGGTGGGCGAAGGCATCCAACACGGTGCCCTTCACCTCGTCCAGGAACTCCCGGAACGTGCGCTCGCGGTCTACCTGAGATCGCAGCACCACAGTATTGACCAGCATTCCGACCAACCGTTCCAACTCGGCCCGCTCCCGGCCGGAGGTGACGGTGCCCACCGCGATGTCGTCCTGCCCGGACCACCGGCCCAACAACACCTGGCACGCCGCGATCAGCGTCATGAACAGGGTGGCGCCCTGGCGCGCCCCCAGGTCCTTAATCCCAGCCGTCACCCCCGCGGGCACCTCGAACTCCAGCAGCGCACCATTTTTGGTCTGCACAGCAGGCCTGGGCCGGTCGGTGGGCAGCTCCAACGCCGCCACCCCAGCCAGCTGGCTACGCCAGTACCCCACCTGCTCGGTAAGTGCCGTTCCCGACAGCCGGTCCCGCTGCCAGGCCGCGAAGTCCGCGTACTGCACCGGCAACGGTGGCAGCTCCGCCGCTTCGCCACGCAGCGCCGACCCGTACAGCACACCCAACTCGTCGATCAGCACCCCAGTCGACCAGCCGTCGGTGACGATGTGATGCATGGTCAACATCAGTGCATGCTCGTCGATGGCCAACCGCACCAGCCGCGGCCGCATCAGCGGACCCCGAGACAGGTCAAACGGGAGCTGGATTTGCTCCGTCAACACCCGGTGCAGTTCGGCTTCACGGTCCCCCACGGGCAGGCCCGACAGGTCTAGTACGGGTATCCGCACCTCAGATGGCTGGTGGACCACCTGCACGCCGCGGCCGTCCACCGAATCAAATGTGGTACGTAACGACTCGTGCCGCGCGACCAAGCCGGTCAACGCCACGTTCAGCGCGTCAACGTCCAGCGGCCCACGCAACCGCACCGTCAGCGGGGTGATGTATTCGGTACTGTCCGGTTCGAACTGGTCGAGGAACCACAACCGCTGCTGGGCGAACGACAATGGCAGATCGCCATCGCGGGGCAGGACCGGGATGGTGGAAACCGCGCCGGAATGGTCAGCCACGGCGTCGCTCGGTAGCGCGGCGGCCAGTCCGGCGACTGTCGGGTGAGTGAACAGGACGCGCGGTGACAGGTCCACACCGAATGTTGCCCGCAGCCGTGAGATCACCCGGATGCTCAGGATGGAGTCGCCGCCCAGCTCAAAAAAACTGTCCTCGACGCCGACCCGATCGACGCCCAGGACCTCGGCCCAGATTTCGGCGACGACCCGCTCGACGTCCGTGCGCGGTGCGACGTAACCGATTCGCGTCGCCGCGCCGAAATCGGGTGCCGGCAGCACTTTGCGGTCCAGCTTCCCGCTCGGGTTCAACGGTAGTTCGTCAAGCGTGACGAACGCCGAGGGCACCATGTAGTCGGGCACTACCTTCGCCAGGAACTCGCGCAACTCCGCCGATGTCGGAATCTCCCCCTCGAGGGCAGCAACGACATAGCCAACCAGGCGCTTGTTTCCTGGGGTGTCCTCTCGTGCCAGTACGGCGGCCTGAGCCAGCTGCGGGTGTTGCAACAGGGCGGTCTCGATCTCACCCGGCTCGATCCGGAAGCCCCGAACCTTGACCTGGTCGTCGGCGCGGCTGAGGTACTGCAACATTCCGTCCGGCGTCCACCGCACCAGGTCCCCGGTGCGATACATCCGAGACCCTGGCGAACCGAACGGGTTGGCCACGAACCGCTGTGCGGTCAGCCCGGGGCGGTTGAGGTACCCGCGGGTGACCTGGGCCCC
>JALZDU010000167.1 GCA_030862405.1 Actinomycetota bacterium
CCGCCTTTCCGCGGTCGGTGCTCGTCGCGGCACGCCGCCGCCGCCTCGACGGCCGCACGCTGCTTGCCGCGTTGCGTACCAGGCGGGCGCCCACCGGTGCGTTCTTCTCAGACCGCGATCCGCTCCCGCTCGTACTCGAAACGGCCAAGGTCGCCAACAGGACGCTCCAGGCGGCGCTGATCACCGCACGGAGACTCCGGAAACGGCGTTGGAGAACTCTGGCGCAGAGGTGTCCGGATCGTGACGGTTCTCAGCCTCACGATGTACCCCTTCACCCCAATGGGGACGCGCTGCGAGGTGGTCGCGCCGTCATTGATCCCGAAGGAGGCCGCCAACCGGGTGTAGGCAGATAACTGGACACGTGTGACCGTAGCCGCCGGTGTCAGGCCCTTAAGCGGGCCCGCGCCTTAGCGATCACGGTTGGCAGCTGACCAGTCAGCAGTGCCAAGACCAACCCGAAGCAAGCCAGTGCCACCACGCCCATCACGAAGCTGACCACGAGCTGTGGCAGCCGGTCATGCACCTGGTGCTGAACCAACCAGGATCCGAACACCGACGCCGGCAGCATGGCTACCGTGGCCGCCCCAACGATGGTCAGCCTGCGCGGGTCGAACAGCCGCTCCGGCCGGATCGCAGTACGTACCATGAATAGCGTCATCAGCGACGCCACCAGGTCGGCCAGCAGCACCGCACAGCACAGCCCGACCAGCCGGTAGCCGTCCGCCGGCAATAGCAGGATGCTCAGCGCAACCACCGCTCGTGTCGCCATCACGACAGTACTGGTCCGCCGCGGCCCGCTGGTGTCCAACCGGGCGAATAGCGCCTGTCGAGACACCTCGTAGAAGGCGTGGGCGAGCTGCGCCACCGCGAACACCACCAGGCAGGCGGTCAGCCACCGCACGATGTTCGGCTCGTGCAGCTCGCCAATGGCCAGCGCGGACGCCACCGGCTCGGCGAACGCGAGCAGCAGGCACAGCCCGGGCAGGCTGGCGATCATCGAGTAGGTCAGCGCCTGCCGCCAGGCCGCGCCGAAACGGCCGACATCGCCGTCCTTCGCCGCGGCGCTCATACCGGGCAGCGTCGCCACGGTTACGGCCCTGCTGCCGAGCGCGGCGATCACGAAATACATCGACAGGGCGGCCTGGAACACGAACACCCCGCCGGGCACCGTAGCCGCGACGGCCAGCATGACGAACATGGAAAACGCGGGGAACGCCGTCACGATCAACGAACGGCGCAGCCGGTTGGTGACCTCACTCGCGTCCGGATCTGTGCGCCAACCACCGCGCACTCGGACCGGCGGCCCAACCCGGTAGGCCCCAACGAGCTGTGCCACCGCGTGCGCCGCAACGGACAGCGTGGAGCCCACCCCGAGCACGAGCAGCATGCCGAGCGAGACGTCCAGCACCTCCACACCGGTGCCGTGCCATAGCGCGAACACGACCATAGTGGCGATCAAGCCGAGGCTCTCCAGCGCGGGTGCCGCGGAAGCCAGCGCGAACCGACCCCTGGCCTGCTGCACCGCGGCGCCGACCGCCGCCAGGGTGTAGCAGATCACCTGCGGCGCCACGAACACCACCATCACGATGGTCAGCTGCCAGGCCCGCCAGCGCATGGCGTCATCCGGAATGCCGGCGGTCACCGCCAGCGCCACCAGGGGAGACGCCAGCACCACCGCACCGGCGGCAACGGACGCCCAGAACAACAGGTAGCCGGTGACCCTGCTGAGCAGTTGAGCGGATGCGGCCACTCCGCGCTCGGCCAGCGAATGGACCAGCGCCGGCACCAGTACCAGCGCCAGGACCGGCCCGGCCAGTGCGGTGTAGATGAGGTTGGGCACCGAGTTCGCGGACAGGAATGCGTTGGCAAAGAAGGTCGGCCCCAGCACCGCCCCGATGACCACCACACGCAGTAGCCCGGTGATCCGGCTGATCAGCGTCCAGGCCGCCACCGTGATCGAGCTCCGTGCGGTGCCCGAGGGCGCGGAGTCGGGAGAATCGTCGGTGAGCGACTCGCTGAGGTCGCCCGCCTCGGCGGGGTTGTCGGCCTTGCGACCTCGGTTGGCCTCGCCACCGAGACGCCCTACTGCAGTGTCGGAGGTGAGGCCAAGGCAAGAGTGCGCCGACCTGCCTTCGTCCATGAGCGAAACGGTAGCGGCCGCGGGAGCGATACCTCGGGCAGGCTGGCGTCCAAGGGGAGCAGTCGGCGGCGGACCGCAGTCGCCGACTCGACGCGATCGCGCCAGGCACACGAAACTAGCCGGGCACCTCCAGCAGCTCCCACGAACGAGTTAGGAAAGTTGACCTTTCCGCGTCAATCACTACGCACCGTGAGGATCCAGGGCTAGAGTACGCCTGGGGGACTGCTGTTCTGCGTATAGGGGGGATCCGATTGGTCACCGAGAAGGATACTGATGTCGACCGAAGCACCCCAGGGCATCGGAACGCGTTGCTGCCGCCGGTGCTGATCGCAGGCGCTGGGACTGCCATTGGGCTGGCCATCGCCCGGGGTCTGCGCGATACGGGAGTCCCCGTCGTGGGCGCCTCTCTCACCCCGACGGCGCCGACCTGCCGTTCTAGGCTATGGCACCGCGTCTTGCCAGTCAGCGCACCCACCACGGATGCATGGCTGGCGACGCTGCGGGCGGCTCACGCGCAGTACGGCCCGATGGTGCTGTTTCCGGCCGACGACATTGTGGTGCGCGTCGTCGCCGAGCACGCCGGCGAGCTGGCCACGCAGTTCCACTTCGTGCTGCCTGACCTGCCGATCGTTGATCGATTGCTGGACAAGTCGGTGTTCCATGAGTGGGCCCTGGCCAACGACTTCCCGGTGCCCCACACGGCGATCGTGACCAACCCTGGCCAGTTGCGCGCAGCCCTGCGCGAGATGGTCTTTCCTGTGGTGTTCAAGCCGGTCGAGCGGACGCCACAATGGCAGGACTTCAGTAAGTGGGGCACGGCCTACCGACTCCACACCGCCGACGATTTTGAACGGCTTCCGTTCGCTCCGTTCGATGCCGGTGACCGCTTCGTCGTCCAGGAGTGGATTCCCGGCCGGGACAGCGACGTCTACTTCTGTCTGACCTACCGCAACCGCAACGGGGAAGAGCTCGCAGCCCAAGTCGGACGAAAGATCACCCAGTGGCACGTCGACACGGGCAACACTGCCCTTGCCGTGACCCACCAGGACGCCGAGTTGCACCAGCTGACCCGGCGGCTGCTCGACACCGCTGGCCACGTCGGCTTCGGCTCACTCGAGGTTCGACGCAGCACTCGAGATGGACGGATG
>JALZDU010000193.1 GCA_030862405.1 Actinomycetota bacterium
ACCCCAGCCATGCCTGACTGGGGTCGTTGGCTTCCACGGGTGTTGTGGCCCGCTACTGGACCCGAGGGTTATGTAACCTTGCTGATCACGTTGATCAGCACATGGATGCCGTCAGCCATCGTGCTCAATGCGGCAACCAGGCTGGCGACCAGCAGGACCGGCCACGAACCGACGCAAGCGATTACGCCATTGCGAAATCTCGACTGCACAGGTATAGTGAATTATTCGGCAGCGATGGGAGTAGTAGACGTGCAAGACGCCGTGGTGGGGATCTACGCAATGGCATTCAGAGACCGTTACCGTGGTTCTTACGGTGCCGCGTTTCAGGATCTGTTCTCGGCAGTCATGGAGCAGGTTCATCCAGACGGTGACTTCGTGCGGGTTAGGCCCTGGGGTAATATTGGAGACCAGAAGAACGACGGTTACATCTACTCAACCAGGCAACTTTTTGCTGTGTATGGACCTCGTCGCCCTACAGCAGCCGACGTTTGCAACAAAGTTACCTCGGACTACGAAGGTGCCGTACCATACTGGGAAGAGTGGTTCTCTGAGTTCATCTTCGTTCACAACGACCCCGAGGGTGTGGGGCCGCAGGTCGTGAAGACGATCCTCAAACTGAATGCGCGAGTGGACGAGCTGAAGGTCAACCAGTGGGGAATGGAGCCGCTCCAGACGCGGGTACTTTCGCTGCCGATTGAGCGCCTAAGAGTACTCTTTCCCGACGTACCGTCGATCGAAGACTTCTTTGAGCCGAGCGCTCCCGAAATCTCTAGAGTCATTGATCAACTCGCTCGACAGCCACTTCCAACGGCCATTAATGTTTCACCGCCGTCCCCTGACAAGCTCGACTACAATGGATTCTCGCAGGCGGTACGAGATCTAATCACACTCGGGATGAAGACGAGCCCTCATGTCCAGCAGCTCTTTCAACCTCGGTTCTTCGAACCTACCGCCCGCGATCGCATCGCAGCCGCTTTCCGAGGTAGATACGCTGCGCTCCGCTCTAGTGGGAAGTTCCCGGACGCGATATATGACGAGTTACGTACTTGGGTTGGAGGCGTAGGGCCGAAGTCAGCTAGCCAGGACGTGGCTATCTATGGAATACTAAGCTACTTCTTCGAGGAATGCGATATTTTCCTCCGACCAGAGGAGGTGGCTGACGCATGATACTGCCCACCAAGGGCGTACCTCCGAATCTGGCCCTTCTGACAGTCGGAGGGCAGGTTCTAGGTGCCCTTGAGGAGCCATCGACGGTAAGTTCCCTCTGGTACAAAGTGAACAAATCTAGGAGCGCCGTCGGGCCAATAACGTTTGATTGGTTTGTACTTTCGCTTGATCTTTTGTATGTGCTGGGTGCGATAACTTTAGCACCATCCGGCTTCATTACGCGAAGGTCCAGCTCATGATACACCGCGTCTTCAGCTCGCTGCCATCATTCAAAGAGTTGAGCTTCGGAGGCGGGCTCAATATGTTAGTTGCGGACGTAACGCCGACCTCAGGCGAAAAGGACACGCGAAATGGGACGGGTAAGAGTAGCTTTATCGAGCTACTGCACTTCCTGCTAGGGAGTGATGCACGCCCAGACTCGATCTTCCGAAGCGAAACGCTCGGGCCGCACGAGTTCGGGATTGAGTTTGACGTACCGTCTGGTGACGGGATCGAAACGATCCGTGTACGACGGTCAGGAGCCCAACACGGCAAGGTCGAGGTCGAGGGCTGGAAATCTGTCCTCGGCGAAGCGCCGACGTCAATCAGCAACGGGGATTGGAAAAGCCTCTTATTTGAGCGGTTGTTAGGACTAGGCGGCCTCCCGTCATATGCCCCCTCGGGGCGCTCCATCCTATCCTACGTATTAAGAAGGCAAGGTAGCGGAGCATTTCAAGCGCCTGAGAAGCATGGGTCGCAGCAAGCGCTCTGGGATCAGCAGGTTAATCTCTCATACATATTCGGTCTCGACTGGGCAATCCCGCATGATTGGCACCTTGTTCGTCAGCGAGAAAAAGGCCTAACCGAGTTGCGTAAGGCTGCGCGAGAAGGAGCCCTCGGAAGCCCTGTCGGTGAAGTGGGTGAGCTGCGCGCCGCCGTGATCATTGCCGACCGGGCTGCGGAGCGCACTCGCGGCCAGGTCTCCGAGTTTCGTGTGGTAGATCAGTACTCGGATGTCCAAGAGGAGGCTTCACGAGTTAGTCGACGGTTAGCGGATCTCAACTCCGGAAACCTAATTGACAGGAAATACATTGACCAAGTCGCAGATCGCGAGGTTAATGAGGCTTCGCCTGATACAGATTCGTTGCGCGAGCTTTACAGGCAAGCTCGCGTGGAACTTCCGGACACGGCGCTGGTACGATACGGTGATGTAGAGCTTTTTCATCGTGCGGTTATAGAGAATCGGCGACTCTACCTAGCCGAGGAGGCCCGCGCAGCTCAAGAACGCGTCGACCGTCGCACGGCAGAAATTGCAAGTTTGGATCAACGCCGCTCCAACCTGCTTAACATACTCCGTTCGGGTGGCGCACTCGAAACGTTTATGCTGTTACAGCGCGAGCAGACCCGCCAGGAGGCTGAGGTTGAGAGCCTGCGGCAGCGGTTATCGGCTGCAGAGGCACTTGCTGCGAGGCAGACGACTCTTCAATTGGAGCGTCAGCAACTCTTCGATCGACTGCAACGCGAGTATCGGGAGAGAAGGCAACTGTTGGCGGAGGCTACCCTCGTCTTCGAGGAACTGTCGCATTACCTCTACGGTGACGTCGGCGGACTATTGGCGATTTCGGAAAGCGAGAACGGTCCTCGGTTCCAGGTCAGTATTGAAGGCGAGCGGAGCAAGGGCATCACTAACATGCTCATTTTGTGCTTTGACCTGACGATGATGCGTATTGCGCATCCAGCAGGTCGTCTGCCCGACTTCGTTGTGCATGACAGTCACGTCTTCGACGGTGTTGACCCGCGCCAGGTTCGCGCAGCAATCCTGCTCTCAGCCCAAGAGGCAAGTCAACTCGGCTACCAACACATAATGACGATGAACAGTGATCAGCTACCTCCAGATGGAGAGGAGCTGGGGCGGGTTCTTAGGAAAGCGATTCTGCCTGTGCGACTAACTGACAGGCATGTAGACGGAGGTCTTTTCGGTATTCGTTTCGCTTAAGGCAATGGGCTAGGGGCAGAACATAAACACTCGCCTCGCCCCGGCCAACTAACGGCGCGGTTCTGTGCCCCGGCACGGCTACGCCCGTACGGCCTGCCGGGCCCTCCGGGCCAGCTCTCGGGCGTCGCTGCCGCGTCGGGCTTCCAGCGCGGCGGCCAGCGGTTCGAGCCACCGCTCGCGGGCGCGTACCGACCGGAGCAAGGCCGCCCCGTCGATGGCTCCCTTCGCCAGCCGTAACCCGTCGGGCTCCCCAGCTTTGACGTGGATGGTGGCGAAAGTGATGTCGGCGAGCACTCCGTTGCGCCGCTCACCGCTGCCCCAAGCGCGCACCGCACCCGCCGCATAGGACTCCGCAACGTCAAGGCGCCCCAGGTCCAGGTAAACCCGGGCGGTCAGCTCATCCATACCGGACCGCTCGAAGCTGTCGGGCGCCTCCCACCCGTCGCGTGCCCGGGCCAGCGCGGAGGGCGCCTGCTCGTGACTCATATCGGCTAGCGCCAACGCCGACTCACCCTCCAACCACGCGGCCACAACCTCTATCCGAGGGTCGTCACCGGGAGCTTTCATGAGCTTGAACTGCCCGAGCTGAAAAAGCTTGATCGCGTCGTTGGGGTGGCCTAGTTCCCGCTCGATGGCCCCGGCGAACCGAAGCGCGCTTGCCATCCAGTAGGCGTCGCCGACCTTCCCTGCCAGCTCCACAGCCTGCCCGAAGTAGTGCCGGGCGTGATCGTCAAGGCCGGAGTCGGCGCAGCACCACCCGGCGAGGGTGCACAACCTCGCCAGCTCAGAACCGAGCCTCGCTGCGACCGGCGGGGCAGCGGGCACCGCGCGCAGCCGCATCGAGTGGTCAACGACCGCGAGGACGGCACCGGCTTGCCCCCCGCATTCGCGAGCCAGTGCATCCACGTGCCCGGTCAGGCTGTCGACCTCGGCCACGTCCGTCATCCCGAGCCGGGACGGCAACGGCGCCTGGGCAGGGACGGGCAGGGTGACCAGCTCCCCCAGGAGGGGGTGACCCGACAGCGCCGCTGCCCCCGCGGCGGCCAGGAGTGCGCGGCGCCGCATCTCGTCGGTCACCGCCTTCCACGCTGCCTCGTCCTCCCGAGCGTAAGCGCTGCGCTCGGCGTCGGCGGAGCCCAGGCGCATCCATCCCCGCTCGATGCCCAGGCCGTCGCAGATCCGCTCCAGCACGTCAACCTGCTTCACCCGGCGCCCGGCAAGAATCTCCGAGACCTCCGACTGGGACTGCCCGGTCAGCTCCGCTATCTGCCGCTGGGTGATCGCCTCGTCCTTGAGCACCCGATATAGGCCGGCGATGTCGCGGTCGGCGAGGATTCTGCGTACGTCCTCACGCTGGTACAGCGCGGGGTCGATGGGGGGTGCGGGCTTCGCGGCCGCCGCCTGAGCACGGCCCACTATCGCGGCGATCTTGTCTGCGTGTCCGTAGCTCATGGCGGTCACCGCTCTCCTCGGACGGGGGCACCAGCGTAGACCGGGTGGGTGTGACGTGAGCAACTCCGGCGTGCCTGCTCGCGATCGCTGGGGTGAGCCGTGACCTACCACGGATCCACATCGATCGGATAGCCGATTCCCTCTGTCGGCATGTCATGGCACAGTGGAGGTCGGATCCCAGGGGTAGGGAGCTCAGTGATGGCTGACGAGTCGTCAGAAGTGTTGCCGGTGCCGCCTGGTGCCGACAAGCGGAACTTGGCCGAGCAACGTC
The DNA here is from genome assembly GCA_030862405.1 of Actinomycetota bacterium. Taxonomy (GTDB): domain Bacteria; phylum Actinomycetota; class Actinomycetes; order Mycobacteriales; family Pseudonocardiaceae. The sequence continues at coordinate 4,866 of JALZDU010000193.1, forward strand.
GAGTGGCGGATGAGGCATGGGAACTGGGCCGGAAGCTGATGACTCCGAAACCGCAGCGGCCGATCCCGCCACCACGGCTGGCGGCCCGTCGACGGAGCCAGAGGTAGCACGCCCTCTCCACACGCCGCTGTTCCGCGCGCAGCACGAGGATCGGTACCTACGCCAGTCACTGATCAAGACGTATGAGGAGAATTACGACTGTCGGCTCGTCGTCTTGATCGACCAGATCACGGACACGAGCATCACCCTGTTCACCGAGCTGTTGCATGACGTCGATGATTCGTCGGACTTGCATCTGATGCTCTGGTCACCCGGTGGGGACGGCGAGGTCGCCGTACGGTTGGCGCGGATGGCGCAAGCGGCCTGCCGTCGCTTTGTCGTCGTCGTACCAGAGATGGCCAAGAGTGCGGCCACCATCCTCGCGCTGGGTGCCCATGAGGTGCTGATGGGTCCCACGTCGGACCTCGGACCGATCGATCCCCAGGTCTATCTGCCCGATCGGGGGTTCGTCTCAGCCAAGGACCTGATCGCTAGTGTTGATCGGGCGATCGCGGAGGTCGAACAGCGCCCGAGCACTTATCCCTTGATGGCGGCGATGCTGGCAGGGATCGACGTGACGGCCGTCGAGTTTGCGCGTTCAGCACTGAACCGGACTGGTGACATGGCCCGACAAGCGATAGCGAGTAACCCCGAACGCAATGGGATCGCCGTGAAGGACATGCTGGATAGGATCAACGGCCCGTTGATCAAGGAGCCGTCCTCACACGGGGCGGTGATCGGTGCGCCGGAGGCCAAGACCTTCGGCTTGCCGATAACAGATTTGGGTCACGCCAACCCTCAATGGCGTGACATCTGGGCTTTGTGGACCCGTTACTTCGTTCTCGGTCCAACCCCCTACCTGCAAGTGTATGAGGGGATACGGGCGTCGCAGGTGAAGGTCTTCGAAGGGCGATGAGCAGACCAGGCCGCCGAACGAGCTGACGGCCCGGCAGGCTGCGCTGTCGAACCCCGGGACCTCGATCGACGCAACGTCCGGAGCCTGCGTCCACTGTGCCCCCCGGCTGCCCGGATGGCAGACCCCAAACCGGGAGCTCCTGTCACAACCCGAACGGACTCACTACCCCGGCCCGGAAAGTGCTGGTCCCTCCCGGCGGATCTGTGGGACGGTGACCGGATGGATCAGACCCACGCCCCCACGCCAGATCCCGCCGAGCGCTGGCACCGCCTGCCTGAGGCGCCGCGCGCCGAGGACTGGATTACCGAGCACCAAGTCAACCCGGTGCCGGGCTCGATCAGCGAGCGATCGTTTCTCACCGGGTGGCCTGGTGGCGACAGCCTCGGTGACGGTGACGGCGACTGACCCGAACTGATCTCATCCGGCGCGCAGGCTTGTGCGCCTCTCCACTGGGGTAACTACTGATCATT
>JALZDU010000210.1 GCA_030862405.1 Actinomycetota bacterium
GTATGGACGCGAGCCCGCGCGCATGCCAGCCGGAAGCGGTGGGGCGTGATGACGCACCAGGCGCGGGCGAGGATCCGGCGACGGGCGGGTGGCCATTCGAACAGCAGTGTCGTCGTCACCGAGGTGATGGCCACCGTGGCGTCGGCTCCCACGGTGGCGGTCAGCCAAGCCAGCAGGAGCGGGAGGGCTGCACCGATGGCCAGCTCGTAGCGCCACCGCCACGGCACCAGGAACGGGTTGGGGCGCGCGGTGGGGACGAGGGCGTGGTGCAGCGCGCCGAGGAGTTCCTCCGCGTCGCGGGGTCCCCGCTTCATGACTCGCCCCCTGGATGCAGGGTGAGCTGGTCGAGGCGGACCGTTCCTCGCCCCTGGCAGGTCATGCATCGGTGCGCTCCGTTGACGCCCTCGCCCCCACACACCTCGCAGGCGGCGACGAGATTCCAGCGGGGATCGCGATACTCCCGGCCCATACCGCGGGAGGTGCGGGTGATCTGCCAACCTCGCCGTCGTGCTCGGGCGTCCTCGGCGGCGTGGAGTCGGTCTCCCAGTTTAGCGATCCATCGACGTGGACCAGGTCGAGTGAGATCCTCTTCGTCGTTCGACATTATTCGACCTGCTTTCGGCTGAAGAAGAAGTGCTAGGCACCCGTTGACCGATGGCAGCACCGGCTGGCTTCGGGGTGATGGGTTTCTTCGGAACCCGTCGGTTTTGCGGTGGAAGCACCGTGGGGTCACACGTCGGCGCGGTCGTTACGGCGCTGATTCTGGAGCGGGACAAACATGTTAAGTAGATCATGTCTGCAGACGCTACCGGTGCTGCCAGTGCGTGTCGCTCACACCCGGCGGAGAAATTTTCTCACCTGGCCATCCCCGGCTTGAGCAGGCAGGATCCAGGTTCCGGGGCAGAAAATTTCCCGGTTCAGTGATTGGATCGTTTTCAGTGGCACCCGATAAACCCTGGTAACTCTTGCATTAATGCTGTATAAAGGAGTTGCCTAGGAAGGCGAGATGACCATGCCGCGCAAACCAGGTAGCAAAGCGTACCGTGATGAACAACGGGAACGCCTGGTCAAGCTCGGAGTGAACGGACGCCAACTCGTCGAACAGGTTGTGGTTGACTTGGTGCGCTGCGGACGCCGGCCACGCGAGGCCTGGAGGTTGGCCTGGGAGCTCACTCAGGGCGAGGCTGCGGCGTGGTTCGACCAGATCAGAGGTGATCCGGACATCCGTATGCGCGGCAGCCGTATTTGCGAGTATGAAAAGTGGCCGGTGGGAGGCGTTCGGCCGTCGGTCCGGACACTCCGGATTCTGGCGGCCATTTATGGGACCACCTGGGATCGGCTCGTCGACATAGACGATCTGGAGCAGATGCCCGCTCGCGATCGGCAGGCATTCCTGGACAGCAGTGACCTCCGTCACGGCGATTCCCTGGATTCAGTATCCCGCCAGAGCAGTCCTCGCCTGGGTGCTCGTCGCGGCGGTGACGGCCCGAGGGTTGACCGGCTGGCCACCGCCACGGAGTCCGCGACTGCCGGCGACCAGGTGACCGTACCGTCAACCGTGCCTGCCTCCGAGCGGTCGGGCGGCGGACTGCCCGGGGAGGCCACGCACTTCACCGGGCGGGATGGGCCGATGGCCGAGCTGCGTGCTCGGATCGCCGAACAGGGCACCCAGGGCACCGTGGTGACCATCTATGCCATCGACGGCATGGCCGGGGTCGGGAAGACGGCGTTCGCTCAGCACGCCGCCCAGGAGTTCGCCGAGCGTTACCCGGACGGGGCGATCTGGGTCGACCTCTATGGTCACACCCCGGGTATGCAGCCACGCGAGCCCTCCGGCGCCCTGGAGCAGATGCTGCTCCAGCTGGGCGTGGCACCAGAGGCCATCAAAGCCGACCTGGCCGAACGCCAGGACCAGTGCCGGCATCACATCCACGGGCAGCGCAAGCTGATCGTGCTGGACAACGCCCGCACCAGCGACCAGGTCGTGCCGCTGCTCCCGGAGGCGCCCGGTTGCCTCGTGCTGATCACCAGCAGGCGCAAGCTGACCGGCCTGACCGACGCCTACCCGCTCTCACTCGACGTCCTGGGGTGGGACGAGGCGGAGCGGTTGTTCGTCACGCTGGTCGGCGCGAGGCGATGCGAAGACCGCGACGCCGTGCGGCAGATACTGGCCGCGTGTGGCCGGTTGCCGTTGGCGATCAGGCTCATCGCCGGACGGTTGCGTCACCACCAGGGTGAGCTCCTCGCCGACGTTGCAGAGGACTTGGCCGACCACACCGCGGCGCTGGACACGTTGGTGGCCGAACACCTCTCGGTGCGGGCGGCGTTCCAGTGGTCCTACCGGCTCCTGACCGACGCGCAGCGTCGGGCCTTCCGCCTGCTCGGCTGGCATCCCGGACCCGAGATCACCCAGGTGGTGATCGCCGCGGTGGCCGACGTGCCTCCCGCCCAGGGCAGGCAGCTGCTGCGTGAGCTGGCCGACCACAACCTGCTGGAGCAGCTCTCCGCCGTGGACGTTCCCGGCGGTCCGCGTTACCGGATGCATGACCTGGTGCGCCTCTACGCTCGGGAACGTGCCGACGCTGAGGAGCCGCCGGTCGAC
>JALZDU010000243.1 GCA_030862405.1 Actinomycetota bacterium
ACCCGGCCGCTGACCTGCTCGACGCGCTCGAGGTGGATCGGGCGCAGGTCCGCACGCGGCTGCAGACCAGCTGATGTTCCGGGCTCAGGAGCGCAGCCAGCAGGGCGCTGACCGGGCGATAACCCGAGGCTCCTGCGGTGCGGCGCCGTCGCAGGACCGCTGTTCGTGGCGACCTTTGTGGCCGCCGGAGCCACCCGAGCCGACTACGACCCGCTGCGCCACCCGGTCAGCTCGCTGGCGTTGGGACCGGGTGGCTGGGTGCAGTCGCTCAACTTCACTCTGGCGGGGGGCCTGTACGTGGCCGGCTCGGTGGGCCTGGCTCGCGCCAGAACCGCCGGTAGCCCCCGCACCGGACCGGTCCTGATCGCCGCGGCGGCCGTCGGCCTGCTCGGCGCCGGCGCCTTCCTCACCGACCCGGTCACCCACCGGGGACACCTGCGGCGCCGACCAGCTACAGCACTTCCGGCACCCTGCACGACCTGCTGTCCGTCCCTACCTTTCTCGGACTACCAGCAGCCGCGCTGGTCTACGCGCGCCACTTCCGACGCAGCAGCGAGCCGGGTTGGTCGGCGTATTCAGCCGGAACCGGTGCAGCCATGCTCACCCTCACCGCCGCTGCCAGCGCCGCTTTCAAACAGGCACCCGCTCTGGTGGCCTATGGAGGTCTGCTCCAGCGGGCCGCCGTCACCACCGGCTTCGCCTGGCTAACCGCCCTCACCCTGCGCGCTCTGCGTGCCCAATGAGCGGCACAAATCTCGAGGTTTGGTGATCTGCGACCCGCGTCCGCTCGGCTGCGCGATGGTCGTAGCAGGTCCGCGGCCGCGCCCACCAGCTCGGGGCCGGGGCACGCCGGGCGCCACAGCGGCTCCGCCTCCTGCTCGGTCGGGGTTGCTGTCACGCACAGATATGGCAGATGGGAGTGCGGGCTGTCAGAACGGTGGTCGTACCCCGCAGCCCTTCCCCGGACGCAGTGAGTAGCTCACGACTGCCATCCCGGCAGTGGCATCAGCTCCGCGGATCACCACCGTTGCCCCAGTACGGCGCTGGTGGGGGCAGTGGTGACTGGACGCGCTACCGTCCTCCCGGCCACACCACCGAGGGAAGCGGTGATCGCCGTGAGCTACGGCCACGCCGACAAGATCGCCAGGGCGACAGCTACTACTCCGGTCGCGGACGCTCCGCCGATCGACCCCGCGCTGTACCGGCGCGACGACGTGCGCCGCATCCTGGCCGACCGCGACATCGGGGCGCTGTTCCGCGTGCTGAAAGACGACGTGGGGCTCGCCCAGCGGACGATCGCGGAGCTGGTGGGCATGGCGCAGTCCGAGGTGTCGGACATCCTGCTCAAGGGCCGCCAGGTGCGGGACGTGACGGTGCTGGAGCGCATCTGCGAGGGCCTGGGCATCCCCCGCGGACTCATGGGCCTCTCCTACGGCGAGCGCGGCGCCTACGGTGGGGATGAGGTCACGGTCGCCGAACCCCTGGTGAGTGCTGAGATGTTGCGCAGACACCTGATCGCGCTGGGCGCGATCGCCGTAGTTGGTGGACCCTCGGTCGGTGAGCTGCTGGCCGAGTTGAGTAGTCCGTCGCCGGTGTCGCTGCCGTCCCAGCTCGGTGGGGTTCACGTGGTGCAGGTCCGGGACCTGACTCGGCGGCTCGACGAAGCCGGCCGCGCCTACGGCTCCGACCCGGAGATGGGCACCGCGGCAGCCGCGCGGGCGAGCAGGCTGTTGGACGTGCCTGGCACTGAGGCGGCCCGGCGGGCGTTGATGGTCGCGGTGGCGGAGCTGCACCTTGTGGCCGGGTGGGCGGGGGTCGACGCCGGTCTCCACGACCGGGCGATGTTCCACTATGCCCGCGCGCTGGAGCTGGGCACCGAAGTCGGTGACGCCTACTGCCAGGCCCTCGCCTTGACCAATGCGGGACTGGCCAGCGTGGAGGCGGGCCACCCCAACGACGGGCTGAAGATGCTGCAACTTGGGGAGCTCAAGGCGCGAGACATTCCGCCGGACGAGCAGCGCGCGGTGGTGGTCGGGGAAGGTGGGAGAGCAGCTGTGGAGGCGCAGGCGCGGGCGCATTCGGCGACCGCGCTGGCAGATCTCGGTTGTTGGGATGCTGCGGATACTGCGCTGGCGCAGGCGCGGGAGTTGTGGCAGCCGACCCGCGCTGACACCTACGGCGATCTGGATCGTCCCGCTGCCTGCCTCGAGATCGAGCGGGGGTGCCTCGACGCGGCAGAGCCCTTTGCGGTGGCGTCGGTGCGCCGGTGGGAGAACGGCAGCAGCCAGCGCGGTCGCACCCACTCGGGCGTCGTGCTGGCCACGATCCACGTGCGGGCCGGCGAGCCTGACGGGCTACGGC
>JALZDU010000260.1 GCA_030862405.1 Actinomycetota bacterium
TACGCCAGTCCTCCTCGGTTGGCCTCACGGTCACAGCAATGTTCTGAAAGGGGTCCTTCAATCGGCTAACGTCCGCCAAATACGATCGACGTTCCAGTAGTTGCTCCTGAACTTCCACGACCCTCGACCATGCGTCTTCCTCAGTTATTCCTGTCACGTCGATTTCGATAACTAATGTTGTAGGTAAACCGTTGCGAGGGTCAGTAGCCGCCCGCACAATGGTGCGCGCACCCGCACCAAATGATTGATTGATCGCATTGAAATGTGCATCGAACGTCTCACGCCGACCACGCCGCCTCGTGAACCACTGAATTGCTTCGGCCCCTCGAGGTATGCCGGAAACCCGTATCCACCCGGTCACCTTCACCGGCGCACTCACCGACACCGCGGTGGCCGGCTACCTGGCCAAGTACGCCACCAAGGCCACCGAAGCCACCGGGCACATCTCCACCCGCATCCCCACCGACACCATCGGCAATACGCCAATACCGCCACCCACGCCGGACGTCTGGTGCGCACCTGTTGGATTCTCGGTCGCCGCCCCGACCATGAAGACCCCGCCGACTGGAAAGCCAGCTACGGGCGACTGCGGCGATGGGCCCATATGCTTGGTTTCGGCGGCCATTTTGCCACGAAATCCCGTTGCTACTCCATTACTCGCCGAGCACTCAAACAAGCTCGCCGTCAATGGCGCCGCACTCGCCACGTCGTCCGCCGTGCGCAACATCACACCGATGAGGAAACCACCCTGATCGTCGGCAACCTGACCTTTGCCGGAATCGGTTACCGCAGCAGTGGTGACCAATGGCTCGCGTTGACCGCCGCCGCTCAAGCCCGCGAACAACGACGCATCGCAAAGGAGGAACAGTTTACTCGATTGGCTGGATGAAGGGAGGTTGTCCAATGAATAACAAACACACCGTGATTACGCCTCGCTGGTACAGCGTCGCTCAGGTCGCGGAGATGCTTGGTTTTGGCTTAAGTAAGACCAAGATGCTGGTCGCGACCGGTGAGCTGCGCTCGCTCAAGGATGGCAAGCATCGCCGCATTCTGCCCGAATGGGTAGATGAGTACGTCGACCGTCGAGTTAAGGAGGGAGTGGCATGACTGGTCGTTCTCGTGGGAACGGGGAAGGTTCAATCTTTCCCTATCGTAACGGTTTCGCTGCCTACGTGTGGGTCACTAAACCCAACGGGCAGCAGCAGCGCAAGTACACTTACGGTAAGACTCGCGAGCAGGTTCATGAGAAGTGGCTGAGGCTTCAGCAGCGAGCACGGCAAGGACCGATAGCAACGAGCGTCCCCCAGCTCGGCGAATTCCTCGTGTACTGGCTTGAGGAGGTAGTGAAGCCGAACCTGGCGCCCGCTACATACGTCAATTATGAGATGTTTACTCGCCGACATATCGTGCCACTGCTCGGTACTCGGCGGCTTGATCGGCTGACTGTGCGGGACGTCCAGACGTGGATCAACGACGTGGCCCGTAGGTGTCAGTGCTGCGCGCAGGGCAAGGATGCCGGTCGCGCAGAGAATAAACGTCGATGCTGCGCCACCGGAAAATGCTGCGAGGAACGGCTTTCGTCCCGCACAGTCAGCGATATCCGGGCATGTTTACGTGCAGCGCTATCCCAAGCGGTGACGGAGGACCTTATCGCCAAGAATATGGCGAGCTCGATCAAGCTTCCTTCGGTGCGTAAGCGTAAGGGCAAGGCGTGGAGCAGTGAGGAAGCCCGGCAGTTCCTGGAGTCCGCACGCTCGGAGCAGGATGCGCTCTATGCCGTCTATGTGCTGATCCTTGTGCTCGGTCTGCGCAAGGGTGAGCTGCTTGGCCTGGTGTGGGATGACGTTGACCTTGACGGCGGAGAACTGTCGATCGGTCGACAGCTGCAGCGCGTGAGTCGGCAATTGCTGCACCGGGAGACCAAGACCGCTACCTCGGATGCGACGTTGCCGCTGCCGGACGTCTGTGCCGCCGCGCTGCGGCTGCGGAAGGTGGAGGAAGCCCACGCCAGGGAAGTAGCAGGGTCGGCATGGCAGGGCGGCAAGCTGATCTTCACAACCAAGTGGGGCACGCCGATCGAACCGCGCAACTTCAACCGTGCCTGGGATGCTCGGTGCGCAAAGGCTGGGGTCCGGAAGATCACAGTGCACGATGGGCGCCGTACCTGCGCGACGCTGTTGGTGGACCTGGACGTGCATCCCCGCGAGGTCATGCAGATCCTTCGCCACGCCCAGATCGCGGTGACCATGGAGATTTACGCGCAAGCGTCGTCAAGGGCCACCCGCTCGGCGTTGAAGCGGTTGGGAGACAGCCTCGGTTGATAGCGTGCTGCTGTACTTTGCTGCTGTACGAGGGTCTAGCGCCGGTCCTGGAGATCACCGGATAGGGCCTGTGAGCTGGTATGGAGGTACTTGCCTCCTACTCGCACTCGATACAAGCCACTGACCTGCTGCTTTGCACGACGGTGGCACTTACCGGCCCTGTGCGTCCCGAAACCGAGTACGAAACAGCCGGGGAGCCTACGCGAC
>JALZDU010000264.1 GCA_030862405.1 Actinomycetota bacterium
GCCCCGAGCTCGTCCGCGCCATCATGGGTGAGCAGGGCCTCGTCACGTGTCAGCCACGACCGTGGCGGCACAACCTGACCGACTCCGACCCCTGCGCTGGCCCGATCCCCGACCTCGTGTGCCGGGACTTCACCGCCGAGGCACCCGGCCAGAAGATGGTGGGCGACATCACACCTACATTCCCACGTGGGAAGGCTGGCTCTATCTCGCGACCGTCATCGATTGTCACACCAAGGCTGTCATCGGATGGGCAATGGACGACAACTACAAGACCCCGCTCATCTCGGCGGCGATCACCATGGCAGCGCGGAACCATTCTCTCGAACCCGGTGCGATCTTCCACTCCGACCGGGGCAGCAACTACACGTCGGCCCAGTTCGCCGCCACCCTCGCCGCGCTCGACCTGCGCCAGTCGGTCGGCCGCACCGGGATCTGCTTCGACAACGCCATGGCCGAGTCGTTCTTCGACACGCTGAAAAACGAGCTCGTCCACCGCACGGTCTATCCCACCCGGGAGTACGCCCGACGGGACATTGCGCGGTACGTCGAACTCCGATACAATACTCAACGGCTCCACTCAGGACTCGGCTACAAGACCCCACGCGAGGTCCAACAACGAGTACCTGAACCGACAGCAGACAGCGTGAAATAGCCACCAACAGCTGTCCGGGAAACGCGTGGCCCATCAGATCTTCCACCGTGTCGGCATCCACCCCTCACCACGTCGAGCCGACCCACCTGGCTGAGTTTCTGCGGACGCAGGCGCACGCAATTCTGGCTTGTGACCTTTTTCATACCGACACCATCACACTGCACCGACAGTATGCGGTCGTCGTGATCGAGCACGCCACACGACGTGTGCACATCCTCGATGTCACCGCCCACCCAACCTGCGCCTGGCTCACCCAGCAGGCTGGCAACCTGACCATGAACTTCAACGACGCCAACCGACGCTTCCGATTCTTCATCCGGGACCGCGATGCGAAGTCCAGCGCCGCCTTCGACGCCGTCGTCACTGCGATCGCTATCAGCATCATGAGGACGCCGGTCCGGGCACCGCGGGCCAACGCGATCGCCGAATGCTTCGTTGGCAGCATCCGCCGCGAACTCCTCGATCGCACCCTGATCATCACCAGCGACATGCCGCAGCCGTTGTCCGCGAGTACGAGGACCACTTCAACACCCACCGCCCGCACCGCGCGCTCGACCAAGGCGCACCCTACGGCCACTCCCCCACTCCACACCAAGCGAGACAAACAACATCCGACGACGTGACCGGCTCGGTGGGCTGCTCCACGAGTATCAGCAGGTCACGTGAGGCGTGCAGAGTTTCTGGCACCACCCACAGGGGCGTTTCGGGTGGACCCGCCTAGATCACCTGCTGGGATGATGACGCCGCCACCGACGGGCGCATCGACCTGCTCGCCAACGGGAGCGGTGCCGCCTCGGGAGCCCGGGGTGAGCCTGCGTCAGTGGCCGTATGAGTGGCAGACGGTGCCCTGGTGGCTGGCTCCGGTCCTGCCTCGGGGCACCATGGCGGGCTGCCGGCGTTGGCGTGGGGCCGCGCCGCGCGGTTATCCGCTGGCCACCCGACGGCAGCTGCGCGTGTTGGGTCTACGCCCAGGGCAGGTAGTGGATCTTCGAGGCATGCGGCGGCGCACGCTCGGTCGGAGGCCGGCGGCACCCTCGGATCGTGATGCCTAGGTGTGTATATCTGATGGTCGTCGTTGCGGACGCCAGCGCCAGCTACGAGCTGGCCGAGGCGCGGCGGTTCCGCGAACCGTGGGAACGCGACGCGTCGCGGCGACCAGAGCGTCCTGCAGACTTACCACCGGCATGGGCGGGTCCTCGACGGCGGCGCCGCCGAACAGGCCGAAGCCTCCGCCGCCCGCGCCTGGCTTGCCGACACCCTCACCGGCCGCCGCTCGCTGCTGTTTGGTGAACAGCTACGAGCAGGCCGCCCGCTCTCCGCGAGCTTGTGCGCCGACTCCGTCCACCTTGGCACGGTTGAGGAGACGGGGGGTGCCGCTGGGGTTGCAGGGCACCTACGCCGGGCGCGGGGACCTCGTCCAGGTCCGCCGCAACGCCTGGGACCTAACCGGCTACCGCGGCGACCGACAGGGCCAGGCCCGGCAGCTCGACCGCCTCGCCGGGCTGCACCTGAGCTGAGGGATAGGCCGTCTTTAATGCACGTTATTATCCTTAATGCACGTTATTATTCAGCGCTCGTGAGATGCGAATATCCCTTATAATCGTGTATCGATAAACCGGCAAAGCCACCACTGGAGCGGTACTGAGTGGCCACTTTAGCTAGTTCCTGCTCCATCCAGACGTTGCCTTCCTCGCAAAACGTTACCTTTAAAGGAGTTAATCCGCATAGCGTTTCCACGCCGATACCAACCGGCTTGCCAAGGTTCGCCCCATACTGAACCGCGAATGTAGCGTGGTCAATGATACCGTCGTTATTTCCGGCCGCAAAGTCACGGTAAGCCATCTTGGTCTCAAGTGGTCGGTGCGACACTGGCATTGAGCAGCAGTTCATTGAGTTTTTCGGTTGGGGTCTTGAACTCGAGTGTCCTTCGTGGACGGTTGTTCAGTCGTAAGTATTCGGTGATCCCGTGCGGCTCTGCGTCGTGTGGGAGCGCCGCGACACGCCGTGGATG
>JALZDU010000235.1 GCA_030862405.1 Actinomycetota bacterium
CGCCGTGCACCAGGGACGGACACGCCGTGCATTAGAGGCGGACACGCCGGGGGGTGCGGGGTCATGGGCCACTGTCCGCTACTCCGCCAGGCCGGCGCTGTTCTAGCCAGCCCTGCAGGATCTCCACTGCAGCAGCCTGGTCGACCACCGCCCGCTGCTTGCGACCACGAACGCCCCGGTCAGCGAGCGTCCGGGTCGCCGAAACGGTGGTGAGACGCTCGTCGGTCAGCCGGACCGGGACACCGTCACCAAGCCGCTCCGCCAGGGTGCGAGCGTAATCCTGTGCCGCGCGCGCCGCCGGGCCGTGCCGCCCAGCCAGCGTGCACGGGAGCCCGACCACCACCTCCACAACCTCATGCTCGACGATCAGTGCGACCAGCTCCTCGAGGTCGCTGCCCCCCGCCCGGTCGCGGCTGAGGGTAACCAAGGGCGTTGCGAGTATCCCGGATGGATCAGAGAGCGCAACCCCGACCCGTACCTCACCGACATCTACCCCGAGCCGGCGGCCAGGCCCGGTCACGCGCCGTTACGCCCAGCGAGCTCGGCACGCAGCGCTGCCACAGCGGCCGGGATCCCGGCCGGCTCGGTGCCACCGCCTTGGGCCAGATCCGGCTTACCGCCACCACGACCACCGACAGCAGAACCGAACACCGGCACCAGCGCGCCCGCCGCCAGCCCTCGCTGCCGGGCGGCGGCGGTGGTGGCCACCACGAACGAGACCTTGCTCGCTGCGGGATCCACACTGAACAGCGCCACCACCGCGGGCCGTTCGCCGAGTCGGCCCCGGACGTCGGTGGCCAGCGCACGCAGGTCCGGGCCGCTCACCCCGGGCGGAGTTTCGGCCGCCACGAGGGCCATCGCGCCGATCTGCTCGGCGCTGTCGGCCAGCTCGCCAGCAGAAGACAGCACCGCCGCGGCGCGTAGCCGCTCCAGCTCGCGCTCGGCCGCGCGTAGCCGCTCCGTGATCGCACCGATGCGATCGGGTAGTTCCTCAGGCCGGGACTTGAACTGCTCGGCAAGCTGCCCGACAAGCACGTGCTCGCGGGCCAGGAAGCGGAATGCGTCCAGCCCCACCAACGCCTCCACCCGGCGCACCCCGGATCCGATAGACGCCTCGGACAGCAGCTTGACCAGACCGATATTGGCCGAGTTCGCCACATGAGTGCCGCCGCACAGCTCCTTGGAGTAGTCCCCGATCGTGACAACCCGAACCGCGTCGCCGTACTTCTCGCCGAACATCGCGATCGCACCGTCGCGGCGGGCGGCCTGCATCGACATGACGTCGGCGGTGACCGGAAGCGCCCGCAGCAGCACCTCGTTGACTTCGTCCTCGACGTCGGCCAGCACACTGGGCGGCACCGCACCGCCTGGCGAGGTGAAGTCGAAACGCAGCCGACCCGGTGCGTTGAGCGAGCCGGCCTGCGCGGCGCTGTTACCCAGCGCCCTTCGAATACCGGCGTGTACCAGATGGGTCGCGGAATGCGCTCGCGCCACCGCCTGCCGGCGAGTGACGTCCACCTCTGCAGCAACCAGGGCATCCAGCCGGACCTCACCGGAGACGACCGTCCCCCGGTGCACAGACAGGCCGTCCACCGGGGACTGCACATCGGCCACCTCGACGACGAACCCGTCACCGATCAGGCGCCCGGTGTCGGACTGCTGGCCACCACCCTCGGCGTAGAACGGGGTGCGGTCAAGCACCACCTCCACGGCACTGCCCTGGCCCGCCGCCGGTACCCCGGCACCGTTGACGACCAGGCCGATCACCCGGGCCTCCGCGGTGAGATCGGTATAACCCAGGAAATCGGTGCGGCCGTGTGCGTCGAGCACGGACCGGTACTCGCCGAGATCCCCGTGCCCGGAGCGGCGGGCCGTGGCGTCGGCCTTGGCCCGCTGCCGCTGCTGCGCCATCAGTGTGCGAAAGCCCGCTTCGTCGACGGACAAGCCGGCCTCGGCGGCCATCTCCAGGGTGAGGTCGATGGGGAAGCCATACGTGTCATGCAGCTGGAAGACTTCGTCCCCGGCCAGCTGCGAGCTACCGGCCTGGCGGGTTCGCGTCACCGCCAGATCGAAGATTCGCGATCCGGACGATAGTGTCGCCAGGAAGGCGTCCTCCTCGGCGCGCGCGATCGCCTCGATGCGCTCGTAGTCGGTGTCGATCTCCGGGTACGACGGGCCCATCGTGGCGCGCACCACGTCGACGATGTCGCCGAGCAACGGTTCGGTCACGCCGAGCAGACGCGCGGATCGAACGGTGCGGCGTAACAGCCTGCGCAGCACGTAGCCGCGTGCCTCATTGCCCGGTGTCACTCCGTCGCCGATGAGCATGACGCTGGTGCGGGCGTGGTCGGCAATCACCCGGAACCGCACGTCATCGGTGGGATCCTGGCCGTAGCGACGGCCGGAGAGCTGCTCGGCGCGGGTGATCACCGGACGGAGCAGGTCGGTCTCGTAGACGTTGGGCACACCCTGCAGGAGCAAGGCCACCCGCTCGACGCCCATCCCGGTGTCAATGTTCTTCGCGGGCAGCGGTCCGAGGATCGGGAAGTCGCCCTTGCCGGGTCCGGTGGACTCTCCCCGCTCGTCCTGCATGAAAACGAGGTTCCAGATTTCCAGGAATCGATCCTCATCGACGATCGGGCCACCGGGTCGGCCGAATTCCGGTCCGCGGTCGAAGTAGATCTCCGAGGAGGGGCCGCACGGTCCGGGCACGCCCATGGACCAGAAGTTGTCGTCCATGCCGCGACGCTGGATGCGCTCGGTGGGTATCCCGGCGATCGTGCGCCACAACTGCTCGGCTTCGTCGTCGTCGGCATACACGGTGACCCAGATGCGGTCTGGATCAAAGCCATAGCAGCCGGAGTCTATGGAGCCGGTCACCAACTGCCAGGCGTACTCGATGGCCCCCTGCTTGAAGTAATCCCCGAAGGAGAAGTTGCCGGCCATCTGGAAGAAAGTGTTGTGCCTGGTGGTCTTTCCGACCTCATCGATGTCCGGCGTCCGCACGCACTTCTGGATAGAGGTTGCGCGGCTGTAGGGAGGCGTCGCCTGGCCGAGGAAATACGGCTTGAAGGGCACCATGCCGGCATTGACAAAAAGCAGGTTCGGGTCGTCGACCAGCAACGAGGCGCTGGGCACCACGGTATGCCCGGAGCGTCCGAAATGATCGGTGAAACGCTGGCGGATCTCGTGGGTCTGCACGGGTCTTCCTCGAAAAAGCGGGGTAGGTGGCGGGTGTGAGGCAGGGACTAAGCCCGCGCGGACGTTCCACCCGCGCGGGTACCGGTCAGCCCGGGAATGGCGTCGATGCCGGTACGCTGGGTAACCGTGGCGTGCAGTTCGGCTTCCCGCTCGGCCATGCCAGCCCGCACCTCGGCGCCGAAAGATCCCACCGCTGCGGCCAGTTCCCGCACTGCATAGCCTACGTTCTCGGCGGCGCCTGCAGGGGTCATCCGGCGGGCGGCCGCGGCAGCCCTGCGATTGGCTACAACTCCGGCCGCAAGACCCAGGCCGAACCAGAACATTCGCTTCACCGCCGACCTCCGCTGCGCCTTCCTCGTCGTTGACGTGCGGCGCGTTCTTCCCGCTTGCGACTCTTGCGGCGCGTTCGCATCGCCTTGCTCACGCCATAGGACAACGCCGCCACCCGCACCAACGGCCCACCCAGGGTCGCGGTGAACAAGGAGGTCAGCGCGGAGACGTTGCCGGTGACCGCCTGCGCGTTCGCCGTGATCCCGTCCAGCCTCTCCAACTGGGCATTCACGTGCGTGACGGTGGTGTTCGCCCCGTTGAACAGCGGATCGGCTTCGTCGCTCGCCTTGCGGATCGCCAACGTCGCCTCATCAAGGGTACGCCCCAGCTTGATCAGGGGTACCGCGAGCAGGCCAACCAGCACCACGAAGGCGCCGGCGGCGATCAGCGCGGCGATCTGGCCTGCCGACACGTGCCCTCCTCAAATGCCGATTGACCGGTCGCGGTGAGCTGGACGCCGCCCCCGGTGAACGGCGGTCAGGCTACCGCGTGGCCCGGCTGCACAGCGGGTTGGATACCGCATGCAACCGCAGCGTGGTCTCCGGCAGCAGCCGTCGGGTCGTCAGTTGCTCCACCGCGATGGTCGGCTTGAACACATCAAAGAGTGTGAACCGGTCGGACAGCTCAGGAAAGCGCTGGTGATAGGCCGCAATACCACCGCGCACCACCGCCCAGAACTCCTGCTCACCGAACCCGTAGAAGTCCGTCAAGAGCATCGCGAGCTCGCCAAGGTTGATGAACAGCAGCGCATCGAGCAGGAAGTCGGTGACGCGGTCGGGCTCGCCGGTCTCGACGAAGGAGTTGGGATTCGTATGGTGCGCCGGCGTCGCCGCGAGCTTCGGGCACAGCTCAGGATTGGCCAGCTGAGACCGGGAGAACCGCACCCCGTCATGGAAATCCCGGACCGCCAGCCGTCGCGGGCGACCGTGGGAGTGCACCAGCACCATGTTCTGCGCGTGCGCCTCGAGGGCAATGCCGTGTCGCTGCAGTAGATGCACGAGGGGCACGACGGTCACCGCAACCAGGTCCTCGAGCCACTGCCGTAAGCCGAATGCGCGCACCCACGGATCCACTAGCGGGGTGCCGTCGAGCTCGCGTGTGGCGAGGCCGTTGAACGGCACCGCTTGCTCCCCGGATTCCAGGTGGATGTGCAGGCTTTGGCGCCAGATGCAGGCCAGCACGCCATAGGTGTCCGCACGCACCAGTTCGGACACCGGTGCGGGGTCGACCGCCACGCCCATTACCTCGCCGAGCACGATCAGCCTCAACTCCTCGCGGAGGTAGTGATCGCCGGCGACCACCCGGCGCAGCCAGTCGGAGATCCGCGGCGCGTTGCCGACGGTGTACGGGGCGAGCACCCGGCTGGTCGAGGTGTTCACAATCGACAGGGCCAGCTTGAGATAGGCCCGTTCGGGGACATCCCGGCAAGCCAGCGTGCGCAGCGACTGCTGAGCGAGGTGGGCATGCGGGTCTTTGCCGAGCACGACGAGCTCGGTGTTGCGGAGTTGGGCGGCGAAGGTGCGGCTGACGTGTTCGCGCCACTGCCACGGGTGCACCGGCACAAACGTGTAGTTCTCCGGAGTCTCTCCAGCCCGATCGATCCGCTGCTGGAACTCCTCGACCGTGGCGCTACCGAGCTGTTCGGACAGGAACGTGGTCTCGTGCAGCTCGGTGGATACCGACACCGTCGCCGTGTTCCGGTGAGCGGCTAACCACAACGGATGGATGGCCTGGGCGAACTCCGGTCCCCAGGCAAGGTTGTCCGTCAGGTCGAAGCCGATGCGTGACTTGTAGGCGGGGTGGTACGGGTGCCCGTCGGTGATGGCCGACTCCAGCGCGTCGTAGTCCGTGTCGCAGCGCCGCCCGCGCACATCACCACGTTGAGCTCGCTGGTACTGCGCGAGGGTGTCCTTGATCAGTGTCTCCTCCAGCTCGCGGGCGAATGTCGCCAGCCGCGTCACGTCCGCGCCCAAGCCCTCACGTACTTCGCTGAGAAATCTCGTCGTTGACTCCGCCTCGGCGATGCCGCTGGACCCGCAGCGAAGCACCGGCTCCGGCCCCAGCCGTACCCGATCGAACCCGTAGCGCCGCGTCGCGGTGAACAGGTAAGAAACGGCGTCGCCGTGCTCGTCGGTGCCATCAACAGCAAAGCGCCCATCGTCGGCGGTGCGCGCGGCCAACGTTCCCTCGTACAGCAGCGACTCCAGCAGTTGCCGGAACAGCCGGCGACGTACCTGATTGAACTGCGGTGCGCGCAGCGCCCGCTCGATAAGCTCGTAGTCTGGTGTCACGGTTGCTCCTGGTCAGTACCGGCCCAGCCAGGTACCGATCTGTTGGCGCCGGGCGCGCATGTACACCTGCGCAACGCAGGCGATGTCCTCCACCGCCATACCATCGGGTTCAGCACGATGGTCTCGTCGGCACTGTCCCGGCCGGAGCGCCCCCCGCTCAGCACCTCGCCGAGCTCGGCCTGTAGCTGTTCGCGCCTTGCCCTGCGCACGGGCATGAAACTATTGCTGCTCGCCGCGGATAATTCGACGCAGCTTGCACACCCGCTCGGCGAGGCCGCGTTCCGTGCCGTGCCCGCGGGGTTCGTAGTAATCGCGTCCGACCAGGTCATCGGGTGGGTACTGCTGGGCCAGCACCCCCTCGGGTACGTCGTGTGGGTAGCGGTAACCCTGCCCGTGACCCAGCCGGGTGGAACCCGCATAGTGCCCGTCACGCAGGTGAGCCGGGACCGGTCCGGTGGCCCCGGCCCGGACATCGACCAAGGCGGCATCGATGGCGGTGATCACTGCATTGGATTTGGGTGCGGTGGCAAGGTGCACGGTGGCCTGAGCCAGCGCAAGCCTGCCCTCAGGCATCCCGATGAGTGCGACGGCATGTGCGGCGGCCACCGCGGCTTGCAGCGCCGTCGGATCAGCCATCCCGACGTCCTCGCTCGCATGCACCACCAGCCGCCGGGCGATGAACCGGGGATCCTCGCCAGCCTCGACCATCCGCGCCAGGTAGTGCAGCGCCGCATCCACGTCGGATCCACGGATCGCCTTGATGAACGCGCTGATCACGTCATAGTGCTGATCCCCGGCGCGGTCGTAGCGCACCGCAGCCCGGTCCACGACCGACTCGATGGCGGGCAGATCCACCACCGTGCTGCCCATCGAGGTCACCGCCTCGACAGCGGCCTCCAGCGCGGTCAGCGCCCGCCGGGCATCTCCAGCGGCAAGCCGCACCAGATGCTCCTCGGCTGGGCGCTCCAGCGTGATCGACCCACCCAGGCCGCGCGGATCGGCCAGGGCACGCCGGACCAGCGTCCGCACGTCGTCGTCGGACAGCGGATGCAGCTGCAACACCAGCGAGCGGGACAGCAACGGCGACACCACAGAGAAGAAGGGGTTTTCGGTTGTCGCGGCGACCAGCAGAACGACCCGGTCCTCGACGGCACCGAGCAGCGCGTCTTGCTGGGTGCGGGAAAAGCGGTGCACCTCATCAATGAACAACACGGTGGCGTCGCCGCCTTCGCGGCCCAGCCGGCGACGCGCACCGTCGATCACGGCGCGGACCTCTTTGACCCCGGCCGACAGCGCCGACATCGCCTCAAAGCGCCGGCCGGTCGCCTGCGAGACCAGCCGGGCCAGCGTGGTCTTCCCGGTCCCCGGCGGGCCATACAGGATCACCGACGCCGCGGCACCTCCCTCGATCAGCCTGCGCAGCGGGCTGCCCGGGGCCAGCAGGTGATCCTGCCCGACAACCTCCTCCAACGCGGCAGGTCGCATTCGGACCGCCAACGGTGCCGACGCGGATAACCGCGCCTCGGCGCGATCCTGCGCCTGCACAGCGAACAGCCCGTCGGCGAAAAGGACCCGGTCATCTGCTGCACCGCGATCTGCTGCACCGTTATCTGGCACACCGCGACGGTACCGCCGTGGGCCGGCCAGAGAGTGCAAGTGCTGGTTGAAGGGTCAGCCCTGGATCAGCAGACGGCGGAGAGTGCGGTTATCACGGTGGGTGCGTGCCAGCAGTACGAGCACCTCGGCGACCGTGATACCGACCAGGTTCACCAGCAGCTGCGCAGCGGACAGCGCAGCCGTACCCCACTGCCCGATAGTGGCTGCCACCACTGCGAATCCCGCCGCCGGGACCGTCGTGACCGAGATGAACACTCCGACCAGCGCGGCCGACTTCGCCGAGGTCAGGGAGAGCATCCCGGCGGCACCGGCAAGCTGGGCGACGATAAAGGATCAACCCAGCCAATTCGCCGAATAGCGCGCCCGCGGCGGCAATGAGCATGGGCAGCGGGAAACCCACGCCCAACGCGCGTGCCACCCACCCGACGGATCAGGTCTGCACGCCGCAGCACCAACCTGACTGCGATCGCCGCCAACGGTGGGAAGGTGAAGGTCAACCGAGAGTCTCGCCTGGTCCGGGCGATGAGCTCCTCCCTCACACCAACGCGTCGGCCGGATGCACGTGACGCGCAGGCGTAGCACCTGCTATCCCTTCGCGGCAGGTTTCGCGTCCACCCCGGCCTCGGCGCGCTGAGCAGGGCTGATTGGGGCGGGAGCGCCGGTGAGTGGATCGAGACCGCCACCAGACTTCGGGAACGCGATGACCTCACGCAGCGAGTCAGCACCCGCGAGCAACATGCAGATCCGGTCCCATCCGAAGGCGATCCCCCCGTGTGGCGGGGGGCCGTAGCGGAAGGCCTCCAGCAGGAACCCGAATTTCTCCCGGGCCTCGTCATCGGAGATCCCGAGTACCCGAAACACCCGCTGCTGCACATCGGGCTGGTGGATACGGATGGATCCCCCGCCGATCTCGTTGCCGTTGCAGACCACGTCGTAGGCGTAGGCCAGCGCGGAGTCCGGCGCCTCCTCGAAGCGGTCACGCCACTGCGGTGTGGGTGCGGTGAACGGATGGTGCACCGCAGTCCAGCGGCTGTGCCCGATCGCGACGTCCCCACTGCCCTCAGCCAGCTCGAACAGCGGTGCGTCGATGACCCACACGAACGACCAGGCCGACTCGTCGATCAGGCCGCAACGCCTACCGATCTCTACCCGGGCGGCACCCAGCAGCGCACGGGCGTCACGTGGTTCGCCCGCAGCGAAGAAGACACAGTCACCGGGGTTGGCGCCGACCACCTTGGCCAGACCGTCCCGCTCGTGGTCAGCGAGGTTGCGGGCCACCGGGCCGGAGAGCTCACCTTCCGCGCCGACCAGCACGTAGGCCAGGCCCTTGGCGCCTCGCTGCTTGGCCCACTCCTGCCAGGCATCCAGCTGCCGGCGCGCCTGGTTCGCCCCGCCGGGCATGACGACCGCGCCCACGTACGGCGCCTGGAACACGCGGAATGGGGTCTCGGCGAAGTAGCCGGTGAGTTCGGTGAGCTCGAGTCCGAAGCGGAGATCCGGCTTGTCAGTTCCGTAGCGGGCCATCGCGTCGGCGTAGCTCAGCTGCGGGATCGGCAGCTCGATCTCGTACCCGGCCAGTTCCGCCCACAGCGCAGCCACCACCCGCTCACCCAGCGATATCACGTCGTCCTGCTCGACGAAACTCATCTCGATGTCGAGCTGGGTGAACTCGGGCTGCCGGTCGGCGCGGAAATCCTCGTCCCGGTAGCAGCGGGCGATCTGGTAGTACCGCTCCACGCCGGCAACCATGAGTAGCTGCTTGAACAGTTGCGGCGACTGCGGCAGTGCGTACCAGCAGCCGGGCTGTAGCCGGGCCGGGACCAGGAAGTCTCGGGCGCCCTCCGGGGTGGACCGAGTCAGGGTGGGAGTCTCCACCTCGATGAAGTCCTCTGCGTGCAGCACCGTGCGGGCAATCCGATTGGCCTCGCTGCGCAGTCGCATCGCGGCCGCCGGGCTGGCCCGGCGCAGATCGAGGTAACGGTGCCGCAGCCGAATCTCCTCGCCGACTTCCAGGTGATCGTCGAGTTGGAACGGCA